>NZ_JAWOQP010000079.1:0-1509 GCF_033337375.1 Vibrio sp. YT-17 | reverse complement strand
ATGCTTGACCAATACATCCCAGCACCCATTCAATACCGTCGCGAGCACAATTAAGCCCATGCCCGCGATTTGAGTGCGGCTCATTACATCAGCGAAAAAAAGTGATTGCCAAACGGCCGTAAACAACAAGTTGGTAAAAATCAGTGGTGCGAGTTGAGAGCCGCTACTGGCCAGTTGATAGGCTTTTGCACGAAACACTTGAGTATTGATGATCAACATCGACATGGCTAATAGCAACAGCACACTAGGCTCAACGGATAGTGAGAATGAATGAGCCCCCAACAGTCCAGAGCCATCGTTGATAAGCGCCAAAGGCAGAATAAATAACGCGGCAAAGCTAAACGCCCAGAAGTTGATCTCTAGCGGCGACATATTACTTTTGCTGACTTTATACAGCGTCAATTGTGAGCCGGAGTTAAACAGACCGCCAGCCAAACCAAGCAGTAAGTCGTATCGCAAAGTAAATTCGCCTTCCGTTCCAGCCAACAACACCACACCACTAAACGCCATCACAATACCAAAAACGGTGGACGCACGAATTTTTCCATGCCAGACAAGCTTTTCAATCACAGGCATAAACAACGGGCCTGTAGCAAAAAGAACCACACTTTCGACCAGTGTTAACGTTTGAAGAGACGCAATAAAACACAATTGAGACAGACCAATACAAAGTGCGCGTAGCAAAGTGGGCTTCAACTCGGTCGATTTCGGCAGTTTGATGCCTTTCGGGATCAGAACTAAGAGCAAGATAAGCGCAGGTAGGAAAAATCGCAGAAAGCTGAACATGGTTACCGAAAGCGCCTCAGACAGCTGCTTTGCTAGCAAGCCCGTAACAGATAAGCTTAATGTAGACATCAACATAAATACGATGGGTTTGTGAACGTGATTCATTAGATACTCCTTAATTCTCGGAGCATTTTATGAAAAGTGACTTTATAGAAATAGCGAGTAATATTAACCACTATTGTAAGTAAAACTTACACATTGAAAACAGGTTCGTTCCATGCGCAAATTAGTACCATTAAAATCCATCTACGCGTTTGTGGCGGTGGCAGAATCAGGCAGTATGACGGAAGCCGCCCAGCTTCTGAGCGTTAGCCACTCGGCGATCAGCCAAGCAATTAAATCTCTCGAAAGCCAAGTAAACAAACCGCTTTTTGACCGAATTGGACGCCATGTGTACCTCAATACGGAAGGCAAAAAATACTACCGCAAAGTCGCGCCAGCGTTAGAACAAATCGTCGATGCAACCGAAGCACTGATGCACGATCAGAACTCTCAACGCATCACGCTAAACATGGTGAATTCCTTGGCACTGCATTGGTGGATCCCACGTATGCCACGCCTTCAAGCCTATGCGCCCCAACTTGATGTGCGCCTATCTAACCTTTCTGGACGGTTCAATTTGGAACAAGAAGGCGTTGATGCTGCGTTGGTGCATGGCAACACTGAAGAGTGGCAAGACTACTATTGCGAAAAGCTCAGTGAAGACGAACTGGTATTAGTGTG
>NZ_JAWOQP010000078.1:0-1522 GCF_033337375.1 Vibrio sp. YT-17 | reverse complement strand
TCGCGCCAACAACAGTACCAAGAAGAACTCGAGAAAGAAGAGTTTCGCACAGTCGATAGTAGCTCAAGGTTCATCTTGCGCATTAAACCAAGTACGGATACCCCAAGTACGCAGCCTCATTCATCACAATCTCCAATGCCGATTGACGATCATGCCATGCTTCAATCGCGTTTTGAGCGTGCGCTCAAGGAAAACCCAGACCAAACCAAACCACAGCCAAATGACGCCAATAATCAAGCGACTTTAGAAGCTAAAAAACCGTTTACTGAAAATTACTCAGAGCGCTCTCTTGCGTCACTGCATTCGACAGGTAGCAACCAGCGTAAGACGGCTGAGAAATCTGCTTTTGCTCAAAATAATGACGTCGTCACAGAAAATATAAACAACGAATCAGATACGTCGTCACCTATCGCTCTGAACACCCAATACAAAACGCCAAGCGATATGGACGCACACATGAAATCTGACATTCGAATTCCTACTACCGGTGATAAGAAACTACCAATGGAGCCTTCGAATAAGCGTGAGAAAAACGCTGACGAGCAAGACGCATTTGAACGCTTGGCCGAAGATCATGATGATTCTAAAACCGAACTCGCGGCTGCTAAAACAGCAGAGTTACACGAGTCGACACAGTCGCCGAAAGATACTAAGCACATTCCTACTGCGGGAACGAAGCCGGACACAATTGAAACGGTATCCGACACTTTAGCGTCGACATTAGCATCAACAACCGTTGCGTCTGCGACTTCTGCGTCACTCGCCTCTCATCCTGTCACTTCAGCTGTGCACAAAACTGCAACTAAAACTGAAGTAAACAAGCATGAGGGTGACTCATCACTTGGCTTTAATTCGCGCAATTTGAAAACACCGATCCCGAATGATGAACATCCCAAAGCGAGCAAGGGTGAGCGCACGTTGCTAGATAGAGCCATGTTGGATTCAGAAAAAAGCAGTGACAAGCCGATGCATCAACCAGTCACAACACCGATTACTCAAGGCGATGTGATTTTGAAAGGCATCTCGACCCCACAACCTACTCAACCAACTCGTGAAGTCAGCCAACTGATTCAGCAATTGGTGGATAAAGTGTACGTGGCGCTACCAACAGCATCGAATGAGAAAGAAGTACGATTGTTTCTGAGTGAGGGCCAACTCAAAGGTGGCGAAATCCACATCGAGTTAGATTCGCAAGGTGATAACGTGACGATGCGACAAGAGCATGCGCTGTCCATCATCAATCAACAAGCAAGGCAAGATCTGGCAGAACGTTTAAACCGCATGGGCTTTGAACAGCCTTTGCGCGTATCGATCAGCGAGCAGACGTCGCAACACGGTCACACACAGCAAGATCAACAACAATCACGCCAACAACGTAGCGTTTATGAAGAATGGCAACCCGAGGCGGATCAATGAAATTAACCATCCCAACAGTCGATGCCGAGAGCATTGCGCTGACCAATCAGCTCTGCGCTAAACAATGCCACTTTCAAGGACGTGACGAGCACAGCATCTCAATAAC
>NZ_JAWOQP010000077.1:0-1527 GCF_033337375.1 Vibrio sp. YT-17 | reverse complement strand
GGCTGATTGATTAGAGTATTAGTTAGCTCACCAACCGTCTGCTCTTTCATTCATTTACCTCGTAACACATAACGCCCTGTTAAGGTGTGAGCAACGCAATACCAAAGCTCCTGCATACCACCTTAAACACTAAACGCAACACATAGTAAAAATGCCACGCGTTGCGAATCACTCTTAAACAGTTTGTTAGCTACATTTGAGCTCAATTATCTCAAAACCACTTTCACGAACCTTTGCAAAGTACACGAAATTTTGTATCGGCAGCATGTAAACACTAGCGTTGAAAGCATGCTCATCATCTATCGAGTTCCAAATATCGAAATATTGCTGAATGAGTTCCATCCCCTTGTCGCTCTGCGCAATTTTCCGATGAACTGGAAAACACCAACCAGACCCATGTTTTATTAGTACCAAATCATCTTTGCCACAAAACAATAAATCAGGATATTCGACTTGTATCTCGATATGATCTTCATGAGGAGTATCAATCCAATTAACAGTGACTCGATCAACTAGCACATCATCCAAAATTAGACCAGCTTGACCAACAAGCGAGTCTAGGATTGGCTTAATTATGTTATCTATGTCATAAGCACCCGGATTCTTGATCCTTTTTACGTGCTGGCAGTAATAGTCTATCGAAACCCAACACGTCCCCGTTACAATAAATGGTGATGTTCTCGTATACTCCTGAAGCTGACGTTTAAACGCTGCCTTTCTATCCCCCCTGTTCTGGAGAGAAACCGGTGTAACGTCTGCCTTGAAGTTTATGTTGCCATTTTTAAATGAGATTTCACTAAAATCACACATGATTACCCTTTGTATGTAGCTAACGCCCTGCTAAGGGGTGAGCAACGCAATACCGAAGCCGCCGCAAACCACCTTAATCACTAAATTCAACGCATAGTGAAAATGCCACGCGTTGCGAATCCCTCTTGAGCAGTTTGTTAGTCGCGAGGCACCGAGCGACAATTTTAAGCCGAACTAAACTTTGCGAACAACAAACTTTATGTGCTTTGATGCATTTAAGTCAGGCGTAGTCTCAAAGCGGCTACTCAATGAAACCACTTAGAACAAACAACGTCGTAGAAAACGGACTGACAACACCAAAAAGCGCTTTTGGAAAGCCAATCTCACAGTACGGACTTTCAACAAAGTCACTGAAACCACGTGGAACTTACAACACCAGAGAAAACGTCATTTCAGCGAGTAAATCGGCTTTTGTACCAACAAACTCACCGAGCGGAGTTGCAACCAAAAACAAACTCTCGATTGCCCTGCTCTGTCAGCACCAAAGAACAAAACAATCGCTAGGACACTTGCAAAATTTTGGACTCAAAACAGCTAAAACTAAGTTCTAAGGATCGACGATGAATCTGTGTTCCAAACAAACTGCTGCTAAATTTTAAGCTCAGAAACATGATTTTGATTGCTAGCTTTTTCTGGCGACTAACGCCCTGTTAAGGTGTGAGCAACGCAATACCGATGCTCCCGCATACCACCTTAAACACTAAACGCAACGCATAG
>NZ_JAWOQP010000076.1:0-1531 GCF_033337375.1 Vibrio sp. YT-17 | reverse complement strand
CACAGTGGCAAACGTACAGCGGCGATCACGTTCTCGGGACAAACCTTTACAGGCAAACTCTCTGTTGCGGTAGCGGGCGGCTTGACGGGGGTAATCTTGACGATGATTGGCTATGTACCAAATGCGGCGCAAACGGAAACCGCGCTCAATGGCATGTTCTTCTGTATTGCGTTGCTACCCGCATTGGGAGCTCTAGTGCGCATCTTCATTATGTCTCGCTACACATTTACCGAAGACCAACATGCGATTTTACGAGAAAAATTACAGCGTGGTGAGTTTGCGCAAGGCGTTGACGTTAAGTCTGTAAAACCGCATGAAGCCTTGAGCTAGAATCCATATCGTCTCGACAAGTGCTCAAAGAAAAGCCCACTCAATAAACTAAGCGGGCTTTTCGTTTTCAATTTACAGATTATCCACCATCAACAACGCTCGACAGAATTTCTTCGTACTAACGTTGGGCTAAAAATAATGGTTTCATCTTCAACTTTTTCGTCACGAGACAGCGCCAAAGCCAAACGGGCGGCGCGTTCTGCCATCATCTCGATTGGGTAGCGAATAGTAGTCAAGCTAGGGTGAACAAAGCGGGCGATCAAGCCATCATCGAACCCGACCATAGAAACCTTACTTGGTACGTCAATGCCATTTTGATCTAACGCTGCCAGTGCGCCAGCGGCCATGTAGTCGTTGTAGGCCACCACTCCAGTAATCTCCAAAGATTTGGTTAACAGGTTGGTCATCGCAACTTCGCCACCATCACTGTTGGGTTCACCGTATTCGATGTAGCTTTTGGAGAGCTCAATACCATGTTCTTTCAATGCGGCTTGGTAACCTTGCAATCGCTCATCGGTATCTTCGATATCGTGGGATGAGGCAATGCAAGCAATTTTGCGATGCCCGTGACGAATCAAATATTCTGCTGCGAGGAATGCCCCCTTGCGGTTATCAAGGGAAATACAGCGCTCAGCAAGCTCTGGGATATGTCGATTGATAAGCACCATACCTTTCACTTCTTGGGCATAGCCAATTAGCTCCTCATCAGATAAGCCTTTCGAGTGGATGACTATTGCATCGCAACGGCTGTTGATCAGTAATTCTAGAGCTTGACGTTCATCTTCTGGATTATGGTAACCGTTGCCAATCAAGATATGTTTGCCATTTTCGCGCGCGACATTATCGACGGATTTGACCAGCGTGCCGAAGAAAGGATCGGACACATCACTCACCAACACACCCATGGTATTTGTGCTTTGACTCACCAGTGCGCGCGCTGCGGCAGTGGGTCTGTAACCCAATTTGCTCATTGCTTTGGTGCCCGACTCTACCGATGATTGACTGGCTTTTGGAGACTTGTTGATCACGCGAGAAACCGTTGCGACCGAAACACCGGCTTCTTTCGCGACATCCTTGATCGTTGCCATATAGAACCTTTAGTGGCTAAAAAATTTTGACTGAAAGTATTAAACACCCATTGTGTAATAAGTGCAATTTGATAGAGAATTTGCTTTCGGAAATGAGATCTTTACCACTTGTA
>NZ_JAWOQP010000075.1:0-1533 GCF_033337375.1 Vibrio sp. YT-17 | reverse complement strand
CTGTCACTGCAAGAGATACAAGAGTTCTCTGACGTCATCGACAACGATTTGTACGACATCCTAACGATTGAGTCTTGTCTAGAAAAACGTAGCGCGCTTGGTGGCGTGTCACCAAAACAAGTCGCTTATGCCGTTGACCAAGCGGACAAGCGTTTGGCGCAGCGTGATAGTTCGGCCGTTAAAGTACGTCCTGCACGTTTAACGGATATCGAAACGCTTGAGGGCATGGTTGCGTATTGGGCGAATATGGGCGAAAACTTACCTCGTTCTCGTAATGAACTCGTTCGCGACATTGGCTCATTTGCCGTTGCTGAACATCATGGTGAAGTGACTGGTTGCGCGTCTCTGTATGTGTATGACTCTGGACTTGCGGAAATTCGCTCGCTCGGTATTGAGGCGGGTTGGCAAGGACAAGGGCAAGGCAGCGCGATCGTGAACTATTTGGTGGATAAAGCACGTCAAATGGCGATTAAGAAAGTCTTCGTACTAACACGTACGCCAGAGTTCTTTATGAAGCAGAGTTTCTTGCCAACATCTAAGTCTCTGTTGCCAGAAAAAGTGTTGAAAGATTGCGACCAATGCCCGCGTCAACATGCCTGTGATGAAGTGGCGTTAGAGATCAATTTAGTTGAACAGATCATCCAACGCAGTCATGTCGCATAGGATATTGATTTTGTTAGTATTTAAACAGATATCGTTAGAGAACGATCATTTACATAAGTTTTTGCTAAAAAAATCGAAAAAACTTTGAACCTTTGAGAGGAAGTTTGGTCTATTAAAGTACCACTGCTTTTTCTTAGAAGAATCTAAGAGAGCCCCAGAATCGAGATTGATTTTGGGGCTTTTTTCTATCTGTCATTTGTGGTGATCCTCTCCATTCTGTTTCCCACGACGACGCTGCCACGGCAAGATGACAAAACGCATCCATAAGTGCAGAAACAATAAAATGTTAAATGCAAAGCCCGCAAAGATCAGGGCGATCGATTCAATGCTTTGTGGGTGATCGCGAAAAGCAAACCACCAAATGATCCAACACACAACTGAAAGTACGGTCAATTGATCCATGCATCGTTGACAACGACCGATCTTTTTCCAAAACCAATGTTCTTGGCAGCTACGACAAGCCATGATGTTTACCTCAATTCAACTTGCCCAAGATTAGCAGAAGATGAATAGGCTTTACCATGTGCGCTTGTTAGGTGATTCGAACCCAAAAATGGAAAATTAGCTTTGATGAAATTCTGTAGCACGTTACTGGTGTATGGTGCCGCGTCAGCCAGAAAATAGGAAAAGATAATGTCGACAGAACTGAGAGTAGCACTAGGACTTGCCGGGGGATTTTTCACCATTGGGTTCACCGCGATTGTGCTAGTGAGTCGTTATGCGATGATGTAATCCATGAAACTCTAGTCCAGAAAAAAGCCTCGTATCTGCGAGGTTTTTTTTTTGTATTTGGCTTGGGAATAGAAACAAGACGTTATGATGAACAAAAAATGTTGTATTTAAAATCGTTGATTCAGGTAGTAGAACGAT
>NZ_JAWOQP010000074.1:0-1537 GCF_033337375.1 Vibrio sp. YT-17 | reverse complement strand
AGTTTGGTTACTTCCTTCAAGTGTTGTCAACGGACGGAACGGACACGTGGAATAACCTTTATAGCTTCGATTTAGAGTTTGTGTTTGCGGGTGATATCGCGTGTGGCAACTTTTTTACCTCCACTTCTCCCAACTCGCGTTTTACCAGCGCAAGAGTCGCGGCGAAAGCAACAGAAAGTGGGTTGGTGACATTGCTTAACTACACACTCAAATACACCAGCGAAGGTGAGCAGACAGAATTGGAGTTAGAGCCAGGCCAAGCCTATCTGGATGCATTGAAAGAATACTTCGGCATTGAGCTTGATGCGCAGTACGGCGATCTTCGTCCGCTGCCTGACGCGTAAAATTCTCACGTTTTCAAAGCGTAGCGCGACGAGAACATTTTCATCACTATTTGTCTAAAAGAGGTCGACAGGAATACAGCATGGCGAATTGGGAAGGGGTAAGCGAATTTGTTGCTGTGGCGGAAACCAACAGTTTTACCGGAGCAGCAGCTAAGCTGAAAACATCGGTGGCACAAATCAGTCGTCGGGTATCGGCACTTGAAGAACGACTTGCGGTGAAATTGCTGCATCGCACGACGCGAAAAGTCTCCCTGTCTGAAGCCGGACACCTCTATTACCAGCAGTGTAAACATTTGGTGGAAGGGTTAGAACTGGCCGAGCTTGCCGTAACGCAAATGCAGACCGAACCGCGCGGTTTGCTGCGCGTGACGGCTCCTGTGACGTATGGGGAAATGAATCTCGCGCCGCTTTTGCATCAGTTTTTGGAAAAGTACCCGCGTGTGGATCTTGATTTAGTGCTGACCAACCAAAAGCTGGATTTGATTGAGCAAGGTGTGGACGTGGCGATTCGTCTTGGCCGCTTGCAAGATTCCAGCATGATCGCCAAGCGTCTTTCCTCACGTCAAACCTACGTGTGTGCCAGTCCGATGTATTTGGAGCGTTTTGGTGAGCCACATACGTTGTCGGAATTGGGACGGCATCAGTGCTTGGTTGGCTCGGTCGACTATTGGCACTTTAAGGAAAATAAACGCGATAAATCTTTACGCGTGTCGGGACGGATTAAATGCAACAGCGGTTTTGCTTTGGTGGACGCAGCGAAACGCGGGCTTGGTTTAGTGCAGCTGCCGGATTACTACGTTCAAGAAGCATTAGATAGTGGTGAGTTAGTCGAGGTGCTGACCGATTACCGCGACGATCGCGAAGGCATTTGGGCGCTGTATCCGCAAAGTCGCAATTTGTCGCCAAAAGTGCGGTTATTGATCGACTTTTTGGCGCAAGAGTTGGCGTGATCAGCGCATCAACTGACGCAACGTGACATCCGGAAGCGCGGTCAGTTTTTTACTTTGCACCAAGAACAATTCCGCGCACGCCAAGGCATCACTGGCGGCAGAGTGCGATAAGTACCCCGGCAGGTGATAATAGCGGCGCAAATCGTCCAACTGATAACTGCTGTGCGCGCCGCTTTTCCCTGCATAGCTAAACTGCTTTTCGATTTGCAGAGTGTCGATAAAATACGCGGGGAAATCCTCTAC
>NZ_JAWOQP010000073.1:0-1544 GCF_033337375.1 Vibrio sp. YT-17 | reverse complement strand
ATCGACGCCGTACGCAACAGGGTTGTTGTAAATCATGATAGGCATCTCTGGTGTCGCTTCTGCCAGCGTGCGGTAGTAATCATATGTTTCGCTTTCAGACGTGCGGTAAACCATCGCAGGCATCACCATACACCCGTCGATACCAATTTTGTGCGCGTCTTGCATGTAATCGATAGCCGCAGTGGTAATTGACTCTGCCGTACCAGCAATAAGAGGAACACGACCATTAACCACTTCTTTGGCAGCTTGTAGCACCTGACGCTTTTCTTCCGGATATAGCGCGCAGTTCTCACCTACCGTACCAAGGCAAATAATGCCGTTCACACCATCTTTAATTTGGTTATCGATAACGGTTTGTGTTGCGTCTAGGTCAATGGACTGATCTTGACGAAACTGCGTACTGACCGCCGGATAAACACCTTTCCAATCTACTTTCATGAACTTCCTTTCCTTTATGTATATTGTATGCAATTTATAAAGACGAGCGAAAATGCTCAAATTTGGCTTTCAACGCCATGTTTTAACAACACCGCTTTTACTGCGGCTAAATCAGCCAAGGCACTGCCAACCGATTTATATAAGGTAATCACCTCGTCACTTTGACGCCCTTGCACTTGCTGAGCGCAAAGCTCAGGCAACTCCCCATAAATGTCTTCAGGTGTGAATACCCCCTCTTGTATTGGGATCAGCAAATCTCCCGCTTCCGCCAACACATTAATGCAACTGTCGACATACACATTCGCTCTTTGCACCGAGACAGAATCGCATTCGCGCTTGTCTAAGTCGTGATTACCGACCAGATCAATGTGTGTTCCTGACTGCACATCAGAGCCATTAAACAAAGGCTGAGCAGACGCAGTAATGCAACTGATGATATTGACTTGATCAATCATTTGCTCAACGTTTTCGACCACAGACACAGGAAACTGGCGCGCTTCTGGCAGTAATTGATATTCAGAGGAAGACAGAATCTGATCCACCGTTGAGGCAGCCTTTTCTGGGTTTCGTCCCCAAACATAAACCTGTTTGAGTGGCCGAATCGCTGCGTAAGCCCACGCAAAATAAGGGGCTAAGTTGCCAGTACCACAAATCAACAAGCGGGAGGCATTTTTGCGCGCTAAGTAATCGGCGGCTAAAGCAGATGCGGCAGCTGTACGCCAAAAAGTTAAGACTTTACCGTCCACCAGCGCGATGGGTTCACCATCTCCGCGTTTGAAGACCAACAACTTAGATGCCAAAGTATCTTTGCCTTGCAGAGGATTCTCAGGAAAGTAAGTAAATGCCTTAACGGCAATCAGTTCTTGGTTCCATGCGGGCAGTAAAGCAAAGCCTTCATACTTCCCCTCTTCTAATGACATCACTCTGCGCTGCGGAATCGTGGCAGGCTGTGCATAGATGTCTCGCATGGTTTCAATCAAAGAGTGCATACTCAAACTTTGCGCGACTTGCTGTGCATCGATGACTTTCATCACTTCTCCAAAATAGGTACGTTGAGTTCCAATGTGGGGTTTAACTCATCAATCGAGAAATAAACCCCTACAGTT
>NZ_JAWOQP010000072.1:0-1544 GCF_033337375.1 Vibrio sp. YT-17 | reverse complement strand
CTTTACTTAGTCGATACAAATTAAAGTAACGACATACTCTAACAGAAATAATGCAGCAATCTGAAATTCTCTCGCTCGCTGAAAGACTCATTCCCGTTTATGGTTCTGAAGACTTTGATTTTGTCCTTGGTCAATTGACCGAGGAAGAGCCGCCGTCGGCCAAAATCTTAGTGAAGATGGAACTGAACCGTCTTATGGCACCATGTAAGAAGAGCATTGATTTACGTGGTCGCGTCAAAGGCGAATGTCGTGAATATGTTTTAGATGGCATTTCGCATTGGTTGGACGATGTCGCTTTTAATGCTTATCACAAGAACATTAAGAAGTTTGGCACCTACACCGAAGGCATGTGGGAAGCACTGGTCAACACGCGCAATAACTTTCGTGTGATGAGCAAGCTCGCCATACAGGAAAAGTCTCATTCATTAACCGATCCTAAAAGCCCCTTTCTCGCAGAACCGGTTCACCTCGGTTACGACTTAAAACGCCAAGAAAAGCGGTTGAAGGTTCAGTCCCAGGTAGAAATTCGCCGCGCCAAAGGGCAAATCCTTCATGGATTAAGCATCGATTTGTCGAGCTCTGGAGCGAAATTTAAAGTCCCGAGCGCATTTAAATACAACCTTGGTGAAATCATTCACGTTTCGTTTACCGAGTTTGCAGGCAAGTCGCAAGTCGCGGGCATCGAAAAGCCACTGTCGTATCGAGTATTGGCCGTGGACGATTGCTATGAAAATGATGCCGTGCGCTATCTACGAACCATTCGTCTAACGGAAACCAATGTCGTTGCGCGCGTCATCGACGAAGCATTAAACAGTGCCGCCAAACGCGCACGTCATGACAACCAAGATAAAATCATTCGTGCACGCACACGCGGTTATGAGCACATTGCACTCAAACACACGAGCAACTTACCACTGTTTTTTGATGGTAACGAACTCAAGCTAGCGATGCTGACACCAAACAACCAAAAGTTGTGGCAGTACTGGCACGATGAGAGAAATCAACAAGTGTTTGGCTCCTTGTTTAACGAGCAACGCGTCGCTTCTTTGATCAAACAAGGCGTGAAAGGCACCAGTAACGTTTTGTACTCATTTACTCATGAACATGAAAACAAAACGTACTTCTACTCGATGCTTAGACCCGAAGCGACTCGCGAACAACGCCAGCTGTTTTGGCATTTAGGGGCTAAGCGAGAAAGTTGGCGTGCGTTTCGAATTTCTATTTTTGAGTTATCTGAGCAAGAGAAAGAAGATCTCGCACTATTCTCTCCAGAGTTAGCCGAAACCTCTCAGTCACTGACTCATATCGGAATTTTGCAAGAAATCGCTGACGAAAAGTCGGGGCAAGATTACCTATTAACAGAAAAGCCGCGTTTGCCAGCCAACACGTGAAATGCCTTTCGTCATCCTCGAAAAATCACTGGCAACCCTAAAGGTATCTATTTCGATGCTCAATCGCGCCGTAAAGAACCACGCTATCGATTCAAAACGCCGCTTGAACTCAGTTCGGGTGAGTTAAAAGCAGCAGGTTCAACCGTTGATATT
>NZ_JAWOQP010000071.1:0-1551 GCF_033337375.1 Vibrio sp. YT-17 | reverse complement strand
CCTTAGGCTTTATGACTTTCGCCATGTATTTGGGCGCCGGTAATCTTATTTTCCCTCCATTTTTGGGTTACCAAGCGGGTGAAAACTTTTTGAGTGGAATGTCTGGATTCCTTTTAACTGGCGTGGGCCTACCTGCTTTAGCACTGGTAATGGTGGCGATCGTTAATGGCTCAGACAAGCTGACCGCTGCGCTACCAAAACCGTTAGCAACCAGTTTTTGGGTGATGGTCTTCATCGTCATCGGGCCAGCATTTGTGATTCCGCGAGCCATTACCGTCGCCTATCAATTTAGCTTCGCCCCAATCTTTGGTGAGGCGGCATTAGTGCCGTTTACGATTGCCTTTTGTGTAGCAACCATTTGGTTTGCGCTTTACCCAGGTAAGTTGGTTGATAACTTAGGCAAAATCCTAACACCGGCGTTAATGGCGATTTTGATCATCATGTCTGTCACTGCCTTGATTTACCCAGCAGGTGAGTTGACACAAGCCAGTGGCCCATACGTGAGTGGTGCGTTTGCAGAAGGTTTGACGCAAGGGTACATGACGATGGATGCGTTAGGCTCAATTGGCTTTGGTTGGAGCATTTTCCGTGCTATTCGCAGCATGGGAGTGGACTGCCCGAAAGCAACGGCGCAATACCCTCTAATTGCAGCCTTAATGTACGCTGTCGCGATGGCGTTTGTTTACATTTCGTTGTCTTACATCGGTTCCACTAGCTCTTACTTAGGTTCAGAGTTTAGCAATGGTGGCGATATTTTAACGGCGTTCACCTTCAACCACTTTGGTGCGTTTGGCTCGGTGTTGTTGGGTGCAGTCATGGTATTGGCCTGTTTGACCACAGCGATTGGCGTAACAACCGCAGGCAGCGAGTTCTATGACAACACCTTTAGCAAAGTGAACTACAAAATCTGTGTCGTCATCACCATGGTACTGTCAGGCTTTATCGCCAACATCGGTTTAGAGCAGCTATTGGCAATCACTTTACCTGCGGTTGTGGCACTTCATCCTGTGGCGATTGCTTTGATGATGATGGCACCCGTTCGCAACAAAATGTCTCAGTTCATGTTGGTGCTTACCGCGTTCACCGCACTAGCATTTGGTTGTGTCGATGCTCTGCACATTTTGGGCTACATGCCAGAAGCCGTAGACCAATGGATGAGCCACAACATGCCTTTGTACAATGAGTTCGCGAGCTGGATTGTACCTAGTGTCATCATGGCAACGATCGGACTTTTGTTCACTAAAAAAGCAGAAGAAATCAAAGAATTCGAGCTGGTCAACGAATAGCCGTTTAACTTAAGACATCATTCTATAATTACGCTAACATACTGGACGTTTATTGATGACGGGCAAAGGAGTTGCCCGAGTAATGGTTCGTTGTGGAGCACATATGGAGAGTCACTATTTAGATATAAGAACCCTCAACTTTATTATCATTTTGTTTTCTTGTATCTATGCTATTAGCCTGCTTTGCTATCAATATACGCAGAGCAAAATTAAAGGATTAAAAACGTTCGCCATTTCTCTGCTGTTTATTGGCTTAGGCCCTTTT
>NZ_JAWOQP010000070.1:0-1571 GCF_033337375.1 Vibrio sp. YT-17 | reverse complement strand
CATAAAACTTCCCTTTTTTATGTTTTGCTCACAATGCATGCTTAAACATAGCGTGTGAATTTTTTCGGGTCGAATGCCGCTCGAATCGCTTCACCGATAAAGGTGACCATCACCAGTACCAGTACAATGGAAGTCACAACAGACGCCACAATCCATGGCGAGTCCAAGTTGGACTTACCTTGCTGCAGTAACTCACCCCAGCTTGGTGTTGGTGGCATCAAGCCTAAACCAAGATAATCAAGCGCTGTCAGTGCGGTGATGTTGGCGGCAATAGTAAATGGCGCCAAGGTAACAATCATGACCATGGTATTTGGCAGAATATGGTTAAACAGGATTCGGCCTGTCGAGGCACCCAACGCACGAGCTGCCATTACGTATTCGCGTGCAGATTCTTTATAAGTCATGGTACGCATGTACCATGTCATCCCCATCCATCCAAACAACACGTTGATGGCGACAAAGAGCGTGAAAGTCGGTTGAACGATGGACACCAAAATCATAATGACGTACAGGAATGGCACCATTGACCAAACCTCAATCAAACGTTGGACAAATAGGTCGAACTTGCCGCCCCAGAAGCCCATGGCACAGCCTACAGCGGTACCAATAGCGTAGGACACCGCCATCGTTAACAACGCAAACCCCATCGCAGTACGGAAGCCATACACCAAGCGCGCTAAAATATCGCGACCAATAACGTCAGTACCTAGATAGTGTTTATTCTCAGCGCTTGGCGCGGTCGGAGGGAAATCGCCACTGAAGTCTTGTTCGTATGGGTTCCAAGGAACGATAGGTAGAATCACAAAGTTGTCCCCTCCCTCTTCCTCAAAGACTTGTTGGAGAACTCGGTAATCAGCTTCACTTGAAGAATCTTGACCAAACTCGCTACCTAAACGAACGTCACTGACAACCGGAAAGTAGTAACTACCATCGTACTTAACGATCAACGCTTTACTGTTGATTAACAGCTCGGCAAATAGTGAAAGAATCAACATGATAGATAAGATCACAAACGACCAATAACCACGTTTAATTTCTTTAAAGTGACGGATTTTCTTTTGAGTTAATGGACTTACTTTAATCATATTACGCTCCAAACTTCACACGTGGGTCGACTAAAGCAACACAGATATCCGAAATAATATTGCCGATCAGCAGCAATACCGCGTTGATAGCAACGATGCCCATCACTACTGGGTAATCACGTTCCATAATGGATTCGTAACCTAATAAACCAATGCCGTCGATGTTGAAGATAACTTCGATCAAAAATGCCCCTGTCATGAAGAACAACAGTGAGTTGCCAAAGTGAGAAGCAATTGGAATCAAACTATTGCGTAGCGCGTGTTTGCGTACCGCTTTCTTAAACGGCAAGCCTTTTGCGATCGCGGTACGGATGTAATCCGATGATAAGTTTTCCATCAGGTTATTTTTCATCGTCATGGTGAGCGTTGCGAAATCACCAATCAAGTAACAGATCAGCGGAAGCACAGCATGCCACATCACGTCTTTTGCGCGTTCAAAGAAGGTTTCATAGTCATCGAAATCATCACCGACAAAGCCCCCCATAG
>NZ_JAWOQP010000006.1:0-219062 GCF_033337375.1 Vibrio sp. YT-17 | reverse complement strand
TGGTCGGTGTTGGCTGTGGTCTTTGTGTACGGTCGCTGTTTAGCTGAAGCGATACATATGGTGTTTTTACCCGTGAATACATTCGTAGTGGGCACGTTGTGGATGTAATAGTTCTAAGAAGGCTTTGCCCCGTTTCGTGTTAGAGAAAGTCAACCCAATCAGTCTTACCTCAAGAGCTTTCGATAGATTTTCTAATGCCAAATGAGATGTACGTCAAAACACTCAATCATGTCGTATTTTCTTGTTCTTGATTATGTGAGATATGATAATACCATTTTAAACAGTTGGTTACACTGAAGCTCAGCGCTGGGTTGAAGCGCAAAAAATTCCAAAGTGGCATGTTTAATTGTCCCATTTTGGGATCAAGTGAATTGTAGATTTCCCGACGCAGCTAGGTTGTAACTTCTAAGTATCGATGCGAACGCAACCTGTATCGTAGCCACAAAGTAGTGCTTGGAAGGCAATAAACAAAGTAGATGATCAAATGAAATTAAACATAGATGATCCACGTGAACTATATCGCGGGGTTAACGCTGAACTGGATGGCATTATCGGTGAGCTGGCCACCGAGTCAGATGATGAGCAATTGAACGGCGCTCAGCGTGAGGCCCAATCTTTGCTCCAGGAACATCGGTCAAACCTTCAGGATCAACTGGAGGCACTTGAGACAAATGCCGAGTGGGATACATTCACTATCGCGTTTTATGGCGAAACGGGTGCGGGAAAATCCACCATCATAGAGACCCTGAGGGTATTGCTGAAAGAAGCCAGCAAACTGAAAGATCAGGAAGCGTTCCGGGAACTCCAGAGCAAACACGAGTTGACAGCTGAAGCACTGGACGGGCTCCACCATGAGGCAGAGCTACTCGGCCGGGAACTTGAAGATCTCAGCGATAAATATGAAAAAACATCTGCCAAATATGAACAGCTAAGTGTGGAATCCAGTAACAAGATTACCCAATATCGTGAGCTGATACTGGAGAAAAAACGAACGGCGTCTTTGTGGCAGAAGTTTCTGCACCTGTTTCGGAAAACGGAAGAGGAGCTGGCCATTGCGCGTGAAAAACTACAGTTGCACAAGACCGAAACAGAATGTGAGAGCGAGCTGTCGGCCCTGAACGAACAGAAAACAGGACTGGAAATTCAGTTGGCTGAAACCAGGAACAAACTGCAGGAGTTCAGGGAGCGCCTGCCAGAGCTTGAAGCTCTGTCTGACGGCGGAATTATAGGAGATGGCCGTTCGGATTTTACTCGAACGACGCAACGATTCGACTTAAGCGTCGCTGGCCAAGAATTCGCACTACTCGACGTACCAGGAATAGAAGGTACCGAACGCCTGATCGCTGAGGAGATTGAAAAAGCCCTCCAGGCAGCCCATGCGGTGTTCTATGTCACGAACCAGCCCGCACCCCCACAAACGGGGGATCAGAAGCAACGGAAAGGTACCCTCGAGAAAATAAAAATGCACCTGGGGGCTTCGACGGAGGTCTGGTGTGTTTTCAATAAAAAAGTAATAAATCCCAAGTATGCGCTGAAAGATCGTCCCCTGATCTCCGAAGATGAATGCGCCAGTCTACGGGAACTTGAAGGAAAAATGGAGGAACAGCTCGGGTCGCATTTCCAGGGCGTGCGTCCCTTGACCGCACTACCCGCTTTCTTGGCTGCAACAGATCATTTTGCGCCCGATTCACAGAACGCGAGACGCCGCAAGAAAGCTCTATCCGAATTTGAAGCAGGCCAGCTGATCGAATTATCCGGTGTAGAGGCATTTATCAGCCTTATACAGGACAGTCTGCTGGAGGGAAGTCAGCAAAAGATCCAACGGGCCAACCTTTTCAAGGTGAAGGATGCTCTTGATAAGACAGCTATCGTCCTCGACCAGGTAGGAGAGGGAATTTCAGAGTTGGCGTCAAACCTCCACCTCGGCGAGCAGAGTTCGAAGAAGCAAATCAGAAGTGGCTTTTCATCATTCAGGAAACGTCTCGAATCATCCACCGAGATATTGATTGATCGCTTCAACAGCGATGTTCTGAACAAAGTGTATTCAGAAATTGACGACGATATTACCAATGACGCCTTTAAAACCAAGTTGGAACAGTTAATTGAAATCCATCAGGAGCGATTGAGTGAAAGGTTGAAGAAGGCGATGGCGAAGGAAATTGAACGCTTTGGAAAGGAGACTGAGAAAATAGTTAAGCGTTTCGAGGATAAAAGTCGTGAGTTGACGGATATCTACACCACGATTGCCAGTGCTGACATTGATCGTGACTTCGACCTAAAACTGGATATCGACAATGGTTTGCGATTGACGAACCTTCTGGCACTCATCGTTGGTGGGGCACTGTTGTGGTGGAACCCAGCGAGCTGGTTAGTTATTGGTATGGGAGCAGCCAGTATTGCAATCGGTGCATACAAGGCCGTGCGTGGATTTCTGAGCTCCAGTTACAAAAAAGCACAGCAACGAAAAGCTGCTGATGAAAACCTCAGAAATATAACCGGCCAATTGCGCGATTCACTGCAAGAAAGTCTCAAACAAGGACTCCCAGAGATGGAAAAAACAATCAGTGATATTGAACAGGCACTCGCCAGGCCTGTGAACAAGGCGAGGACCCACGCCGACCTCATTAAAAAGTCGAATACAAAAATCAAGACCTTGTCGGGCATGATTGAAGCTACAGGAGCACTAAAATGAAAGACACTCTCAATACTTTCAAAGGCCAGCAGAACGAATCTCTGGAGCTGTTGAATAGGCTTTCGAAGTTTTTGACGCAAGGTGAAAAGGCCGGGGTTCCGATCGATCAAGAGTTGCGTTCCAAGCTTCAGACTGCCATACAGTCCGTGTCTGGCGAGCGGCTAAAGGTTGCACTCATCGGCGGTTTTTCAGAGGGTAAAACGTCTATTGCCGCGGCTTGGATGGAGCAGCTCGATAAGTCCAGCATGAAAATCAGCCACAGTGAATCTTCTAATGAAGTGAAAGTCTACGAGGTGGGGGATGACTTTGTACTTATTGATACTCCTGGTCTGTTTGGCTTCAAAGAAAAGTACAACGCCGAGAAGCAGGCTATCGAAAAATACAAAGACATTACTAAGAAATACGTGAGCGAAGCACATCTGGTTCTGTATGTCATGAACCCGACAAACCCGATCAAAGAGAGCCACGAGGACGATCTGGCCTGGCTGTTCCGGACCTTGGGGCTTTTGCCCAGGACAGTGTTCGTACTCAGCCGCTTCGACGAAGTAGCGGATGTGGAAGATGAAGATGACTACCGGGATAACCTTAAAGTTAAATATGACAACGTCGTTGGTAGACTTCGCGCGGCAATCGAGCTTGACGATGAAGAAGAAAACGAACTATCGGTAGTTGCTGTGGCGGCAAATCCGTTTGATCTGGGCGTTGACCACTGGCTTCAGAACCCCGATGAGTTTAAAGAGCTGTCACATATTACTGAGCTTCAGGCAGAGACGGCGCAGAAGATTCATAACAACGGTGGTGCAGCAGTCCTTGCAGAAGAGATGCGCGCCAGTGTTATCCGCGATGTTCTGAGCAAACAACTGCCGATAGCGATAGAGAACGACCAGAAGATCTCGCAGGAAGTCACCAAGCTGGATGAGCTTAATAGCCATTTGAAGCTTGAGCTGGCGACTACCGAGCGGGATATTGAAGACGCGAGGATAGAGCTACGGAAGTTCGTCGTCCGATATTTTTCCGACCTGATCCTCAAAGCGAAAGGTTGTAGTCTCGAAACCTTCGGTGATTTCTTCGAGCGGGAAATTGGCTCTGAGGGTATTGTGATCGCAACTCGGTTACAGAATGAGTTCAGTCGTCAGGTGCAGCCAATTACGCTGGAAGTCGAAAAAATGCAGATTGGCTTTGACAACGAGGTCAGTCACTTCAATACCACAATCAAGTCGCTGGGCAAGCAGGGAGTCAACCATGTCTTGAACGGAAAGTTCATTAATAAAGACTCTGTCCTGGCCGCCCGGGATGGCATTGTGAATGTCGCGAAGTCCGTTGGGTTCGATCTTGGTAAGTATCTTAAATTCAAGCCTTGGGGTGCCACCAAATTTGCCAAAGGTGCGAACGGGGCTCTTGCTGCAGTGGGATTGGCGTTTGAGCTATGGGATAGCTGGGAAGAACATAAGCGCCAGACCGAATTTCAGAACGCGATCGCCAAAATGGTGAGCAATTTCGAGAAGCAGCGGGAGGAACTGCTTACACTGATCAATTCTGTCCAGTTCAAGGAAATGTTTTTTGGGAACTATATTAAGCTCAGGCAGCAAGTCGTGGAGGTGGAGAAGATGCTTAATCAAAGCCGCGAAAGTCAACAGATGTTCCACGCGTGGAAAACAGAAGCGGAGGCAATAAGGGAGAATTTCAAGCGTATGGGATGAATGTAGGTTTTGAATCCTGAATTCATTGAATGATCTGTCAGGATTTCTTAGCAGGGGGCATGTTGGTTGGACAAGCCCTTTTTCTAACCACGGTATGAACATTTGCCCAAACTCAAATTATCCGAAGTGTGCTCCTATGAGTAAAGTCGCCAACCCACTTCTGTCCAAAAAAGTGTTTCGTTAGCTTGAATTAGAACAACAAAGCGCTCTTCACAGAAAATGAAGGTCGTTTATCTCGTCTTAACAGCCTTTCAAGTTGTTTGAAATGAGGTATCGAGATCCGCTTCGCTCTTAGTTACGTTCAACCTTAGCTGCTACTTTTCATCAATAAATAGAGATGAGTTACCATCAAGTAGCATAGGGAAGCGAGGGAGTATTCTCTCAAATGAACATTAAACTCCTTCTTTGTAGCCTGTCACCTTCAAACTACTTCCTCTAGCGCTAACAATTAATTCAAATGTGCGCTGGTTAATGATTTTTCTGTAAGTAACACAATTGAACGTGATAGAAGTAACAAAATGGCCTCTTAAAGGTAACGTTCCCGAAAAGTTTATATATTATCGCCCTCATTGATATAAGTAGTAGAGACGCTCTGAGTACGAGCGCTCTGAAATTCAAGCTTTAGATGGACATTTAAAGTCACCATAAGTTTGCGATTTTTCTTGGGAACGTTTGCAATATGCCTAAGTATAAATTTACGTGAGACTATGGAAATGAAACTACACACTTTGACGATGGCAGTAGCGCTTGGACTGGTTACTGCACCTGTATTCGCAGCAACAGATGTTGACGCTCTTGAAAAGCGAATTAATGAATTAGAACAGAGACTTGAACAGACAGAAAAAGCATCCACAGAAGCAAATGAGAAAGCCTCAAGCTTTGAGTTTCACGGCTACGCTCGTTCCGGGCTACTGATTAATGACGATCTGAATGGTGCAGTGGGTACTGGTCCTTACATGACGGCAGCTGGTGCTATTGGCGCTCCAGTTGGGCGATTAGGGGTAGAGGATGATCACTATGTGGAAGCAAACCTTATTCACAAACGTTTTGCAGATGATGGTTCCAGCGCATTGTTCCGAATCATGTTGGCAGATAGTACGGAAACCAATAACGAATGGACGGCGAGCGAGAGTCAATTAAACGTTCGTCAGGTATATGCTGAGCTAAACAAGTTGAGTATGTTCTCTGAATCAAGAGCTTTTGCTGACGCGACGTTTTGGGCTGGTAAACGATTTGATCGTGATAACTTTGACATTCACTTCTTTGACTCGGATATTGTTTTCTTATCTGGCACTGGTGCTGGTGTGTATGACGTCCAAATGAGCGAATCATGGAAAGCAAACTTCTCGATCTATGGTCGTGATTTTGGTGAGATTGATAGCTCGTCAACGGATGTTGAAAACTATATCGCGACAATGAACAACCGCTTCGGTAATTGGCAATTGATGCTGAGCGGCATGACGTCAGCTGATAACAATGATCGCGTAGAAGGAGCAGCGGACAAAGGTTTACATGCGATGTTTGCTTACCATGGCGATACCTTCTTTGGCATGAGTGAAGGCTTCTCTAAAACCGGTATTTTGATGGGTGATGGACTGGGTGCGGAACTTAAAGGCATCGGTTCAAACGGAGATTTGTTAGAAGACGCAAAAGCCGTACGCTTGTTCAGCTATGGTGTAACACGCATCGGCGACAACTGGCGTGTAGCACCTGCGTTGCTAGCAGAACACAGCCAAGATCGCTTTGCTAAAAATGATGAATTTACGTGGGCATCGTTCAACATCCGCTTAGCGCAAGAGTTTACGCAGAACTTTGAGATGGTTTATGAAGGCTCATACCAATACATGGACCTAGACAATGCGATTGATAAAGCAAGTGGCAGTTTTTACAAAGCGACAATCGCACCAACGCTTAAGATGTCTACCGCTGCAGGTTTCTTTGACCGTCCGGAGCTACGTTTTGCAGTTAGCTACGTTGATTGGAGCGAAGACTTGAATGGCTACTCGATTAGCCAGGATGCGGGTGCTGCAACGATGGGTGATGGTGGTGAAGTTCTGTTTGCACTGCAAATGGAAACTTGGTTCTAAAGGGATCTAACCGACAAAGAGTAATAAGAAAAGCGCCAACTGATTTCAGTTGGCGCTTTTTCATTAACAGGACTGACGCTCAATTGTTTTGAAGGTTAGTACCATCTTACTCATTTCAAAACTTCTGTTGGCAATTCTATCTAGTAGCAGTTTCGCACCATTTTCACCCGCTTTATCAAATGCATAGTTAAATGTTGATAAGGTTGGGGTACACACTGATGCGAGCTCATCATCACCAACTCCTAGCACTAAAACGTCTTTACCCGGTGTTAACCCGAGCTCTTGAATCGCTCTCATCGCACCGATAGCAATACGGTCTGTCGCACAGAACAAGCCATCTAGCTTAGGGTTCTTTGTTAAGTGTTGTTTTGCCAATGAATAGCCAGAATCGATGGTAAAGTCACCACGAGCATGGAAGGCGATCTCAAAACCATGGTGTTGCAGCGCTTGAACAAATCCTTCAGAGCGTTGCTTATCTACCGCGATATCGTCACCTTGCACGCCAATAAAACCCATGGTTTGGCAACCTTTTGCAACCAGTCTATTTCCCGCTTCAAACCCTACTCGTGCGTCATCATGAATGATGCTTGGAATATTAAACATGGAACCATCTTGACCGACGAGCACAACTGGAACGGCTGAGTTTTGAATTGCTTTTACCAGCTTGGAATCGAGGTGGGTGGCGTAAAGAATGATCCCTTCAACCCGTTTTTGGTTAAAGATCTGAATGTATTCCAGTTCTTTTTCGTGGGCTTGGTGAGTGCTAGCAAGTAAGACATGTTTCCCTGCTTTTTCAAGGACATCTGTTAATCCATCGACACCTTGGGATGTGGCATGAGAGGAAACCCGAGGAACAATGACACCAACCAGATTGGTCTTTTGAGATTTTAGATCTTTAGCGACTTGGTTTGGCACATAGCCACACTCCGCTACTGCTTGGCGGACCTTCAGTTTTGTCGCTTCTTTTACGCCATATTCATCGTTTATAACCCGTGACACTGTTGATTTTGATACGCCAGCCAGACGGGCGACATCATGCAGACTCGCCATTGTTCCTATCCATTCTGTTTTTCGTTTTTGGGATTGTTTGCAAAGAGAAGATGAAAAGCTCTTTGATAAGTAGCGATTCTAACCTCCTATACTGCTCTTAGGGAGAGAATTTGACGATCATTCTCACATTCTCTCTGCTTTATCTTTGATCATTTGGTTTTATTGGGCAAAAATCTGTTTTGCAAACGTTCCCGAAAATTTCGCAAGCTCAGATAATAATCCAATGGGGTATGAAATGAATTATCCGGCAGTAGCAAAAGAGTTGTTAACTCTATTAGGTGGTAAAAGCAACATCACCGCACTTGCGCATTGTGCGACACGCTTACGCCTTGCCGTTGCAGATGAGCAAAAAATAGATGAACAAGCGATTGATAACCTTGAAGGGGTCAAAGGGCAGTTCAAAGTTGCGGGTCAGTACCAAATCATTTTTGGATCAGGCATCGTAAACCAAGTTTATGCAGAAATGGCGAAGTTGACGGGTATGAGTGAAATGTCCACCAACGACGTTGCGTCTGCTGGCGCAGAGAAACAAAACATCGTTCAGCGCGCGGTGAAAGGGCTGTCTGATATTTTCGTCCCAATCATTCCCGCAATCGTCGCTGGCGGTTTGTTGATGGGTATCTATAACCTATTGACTGCTCAAGGCTTGTTCATTGATGGAAAATCTTTGATTGATGCCAACCCAGGACTGACAGACTTGGCGAACATGATCAACACGTTTGCAAACGCGCCGTTTGTTTACCTGCCTATTCTGCTGGCATTTTCAGCCAGTAAGAAGTTTGGCGGTAACCCATATTTAGGGGCGGCGCTAGGTATGTTGATGGTTCACCCTGACTTGCTGAATGGTTGGGGATTCGGCGGCGCATCTGTGTCTGGCAACATTCCGGTTTGGAATATTCTTGGCTTTGAAATCCAAAAAGTGGGTTACCAAGGTTCGGTGTTACCGGTTTTGGTATCGGCATTCATTCTTGCGAAGGTTGAGCTAGGCTTACGTAAAGTCATACCTTCTGTTTTAGACAACCTTTTAACGCCATTACTGGCGATTTTCATAGCGGGTTTGCTGACGTTTACTGTCGTCGGTCCGTTCACGCGTGATATCGGTTTCCTATTGGGTGATGGTCTGAACTGGCTATACAACACTGCTGGCTTTGTTGGTGGTGCGGTATTTGGTCTTATTTATGCTCCGTTTGTTATTACTGGTATGCATCACAGCTTCATTGCGATTGAAACTCAACTTCTTGCGGATATTGCGACGACGGGCGGCACCTTTATCTTTCCTATTGCGGCGATGTCTAACGTTTCTCAAGGAGCGGCAGCGTTGGCGGTGGGCGTGATGAGCAAAGATAAGAAGATGAAAGGTATTGCGATTCCATCGGGTGTTACGGGTTTGCTGGGTATTACAGAGCCAGCCATGTTTGGTGTTAATCTAAAACTACGTTACCCATTTATTGCGGCAGTTTGCGCTGCGGCGTTATCGAGCGCGTTCATTACAATGTTTAATGTGAAAGCTCAGGCATTGGGTGCAGCAGGTCTTCCAGGCATCATTTCTATTACGCCAGAGAAGATTGGATACTACATCGCGGGTATGGTGATCGCGTTCTTGACCGCATTTGTTCTCACCATTGTTCTTGGTATGCGTGACCGCGCTAAAGTTGGTAGAAAAGCAGCGGCTTAATCTGAACTCCTTAAGGGTGGAGTCCCCCAAAATCCACTTCTTTTCCTAAATGTTTGGGGTGCTAGCCAAGCACTAATGGCTTGGCTAGCCTTTTTCAATTTTTACTTGGTAGTGAAGGTGTTCAACACGTTGGACTATCAGGGCTTTAATTTCAAGGTAAGCAAGATGAATCAAGTGTGGGTAACTGGTGATGCTGTTGTCGATCTAATACCGGAATCTGAGACTTCTTTACTCAAATGTCCCGGTGGTGCACCAGCGAATGTCGCTGTAGCTATTGCTCGTCTATCTGGTAAGAGTGCGTTTTTTGGACGTGTAGGTGATGACCCATTTGGTCGCTTCATGCAATCAACGCTCGATCAAGAGGGCGTGAGCACGGAGTTTCTCGTTAAAGATCCTGAGCAAAGAACATCAACAGTGGTGGTGGATTTAGACGAGCAAGGTGAGCGCAGCTTTACGTTTATGGTAAAACCGAGCGCTGATCAGTTTATGTCTGTTGAAGACATCCCAAACTTTAAGCAAGGTGACTGGCTACACGTTTGCTCAATTTCACTGGCAAATGAGCCAAGTAGAAGCAGCACATTTGAGGCGATCAAAAGAGCAAAAGCCGCTGGTGGTTTCATTAGCTTTGACCCTAACTTGCGTGATGAAGTGTGGCAAGATCAATCAGAAATCCAAGCTGTCGTGAAGAAGGCTGTAGCGATGGCCGATGTGGTTAAGTTCTCTGAAGAAGAGCTTTTGTTCTTAACTGACTCAACATCGATGGCGCAAGGTTTACAACAAATAGCCGCTTTGAATATTGCTTTGGTCTTGGTGACACAAGGTGCGAAAGGTGTTTGGCGCGTCTTTGAAAGTCAGAGTGAGCTGATCACAGGTCAAGTCGTTAGTCCGATTGATACCACAGGTGCGGGTGATGCTTTTGTCGGAGGGCTACTGGCATGTCTGTCTCAGCATGACGATTGGAAAAATCATCCTGTTGTTAGCTCTGCGATTCAATGGGCAAATGGCTGTGGTGCATTAGCGACGACGCAAAAAGGCGCAATGACCGCACTTCCGACCCAGACAGAATTGCTGCAATTTATTGGGCAATGATCTCCAGATCCAATTTCAGTTGAGAAAAATTATGAGCTTAAACAACCGTTGGACTGTAGAGCAAAGATATCGCCGACTTGAGCAAATCCCTCAGTGTGATATCGAAGAAATGACACTTTCACGTCAGCAAGATAAAGGCTTTCCTAGTTTTCATATCGCCCCTAGATTTGGGCTGTTAAATGACCCAAATGGGTTGTGCTATTTCAATGGTGAGCACCACATCTTTTACCAGTGGACGCCTGTGGGACCAGTCCATGGAATGAAGTATTGGTACCACCTTTCTACTAAAGACTTCATCCATTTTACTGATCATGATGTGGGTCTTCATCCCGACCAAGACTACGATTCACATGGTGTCTATTCGGGCGGTGCTTTGGTGGAAAACAACAAGGCTTTGCTGTTTTTTACTGGTAATAAACGTGACCAAAACTGGAATCGAATCCCAACACAATGTTTTGCCACCATGGATTCAGACGGCAACATTGAAAAGCACGGTGTGGTCATTGAGAACGAACATTACACGGAGCACTTTCGTGATCCAAAAGTTTGGAAGAAAGGCGACGACTATTTGATGGTGGTGGGTGCTCAAACCAAAACCGAGCATGGTTCAATGGCGCTCTATCAAAGTAAAGATTTGAAAACGTGGCTGCATAAAGGTCCAATTAAGACCAAGTTTTCTGACCTTGGGTACATGTGGGAGTGTCCTGATTTCTTTGAGATTAATGGCCAATCGGTGATGCTGTTTTCTCCACAGGGCGTGAGCAGTAATAATCCTTATGATTTCAAAAACATCTATTCTGTTGCGTATATCGTGGGTGAGCAGTTGAACCTAGAGTCGATGATTTTAGAAAACCACCAAGATATTTTGCAGCCAGATTATGGGTTTGATTTCTACGCCCCACAAACCTATTTAGATGAGAATGGGCGTCGCATTCTTATTGCATGGATAGGGTTGCCAGAAATCGATACACCATCGGTCACACACCAGTGGGCAGGAATGTTGTCTCTTCCTAGAGAACTAACGTTGAAAGATGGTTTTCTTGTTCAAGCTCCGCTCCCTGAGCTGAAGAGTTTAAGAAAAGAAGAGGTGGTCTTTGCACAATCCCATACACTGGAAAGCACAAGTTGTTTGATCCAATTAGACCTTGAGGGCGATGGCTTTGAACTTGAGCTGAGTAACCTCAAAGGTGACAACATCGTCTTTAGTGCGACAGAGCACGAGTTTATGCTGGACCGTCGTCACATGTCTCATTTGTACGCAGAAGAATTTGGTAGCATTCGAAAAGCACCAAGATTGGACGCTAAGCAGACGATTGATATATATATCGACAATTCTGTCATCGAGATTTTCATTAATGGTGGCAAACACACGATGACCAGTCGTTTCTTTATTGATGACCTTAGTAAAGTAACGTTGATAGGGTTGGAACAAGCAAGGCTTTTCCCTTTGAAAGGTATAACTGGTTTGTTTGAATCAGCTAAGTAACGGTTTCGAATACATTAAAACGCCCTTCATTGATTTAGTGAAGGGCGTTTTTCTTTCTAACTATCTAACTTAACTGCCTATCACGCACGTAAGTTGTTTGAACTAAGGTATCCAGAACAACTTCATTCTTGGTGACTTTGAAGTTTAGCGGTTGTTCTAAATCCCCAAATAGAGGTGCGCCGCCGCCAAGTAGGATAGGGAAGCGCGTGATCACCATTTCATCGATAAGATCTTCTTTCAGGAAGTTCTGAATCGTCACTCCGCCGTCGATGTAAAGATCGTTAAAGCCTTTTGCGTTTAGCTCCGCAAGCACATCTTTTTGCTCGCCTTTTACTAGAAAGACTTTGTCTTCGTAGCCTTGTGGCACTTCTGTCATGGTATTGCTGAGTACAAACACAGGTTTGCTGTATGGCCAATCGCAATCAAAGCTCAGTACGACATCTAGGGTGTTGCGCCCCATTACCAAGCCATCAATACGCTCCATCAGTGAGAAGAAACCAGTATCAATGTTGTCTGGATTTGGTACTGAATGTAGCCAGTCGAGTTTGCCCTGCTTATCTGCGATGTAACCGTCCAGACTGGTTGCAATAAATACGATATTTGCCATGAGTACCTCATCAAAATGGTGATGCTTGAGCCAAGCTAAAGTATGGTTTAAAATTAATTCTACAATGTAGAATAAGTATGAGTTTATCGAGAAGATCAAATGTCTGTCAACGAAAAGAAACGCGGGAGACCAGCCGCTAAGCAGTCGCAGTTAAGCGCAGAAAGCATCCTAGATACAGCTAAGTCATTGATGAAAAAGGATAGCAAGGTACCAAGTATTCGCTCGTTAGCGACGCAATTAAATGTGGATCCTATGGCGATCTATTACTACTTCAAAAACAAGAATGCGTTGCTTGAAGCGTTGACCACATCGCTGGTGGAGGAAATTTATCAACCGAAAGTGAATGAAGATTGGCAAGGCGAACTCAAAAATTTGTGTATTAGCTACATTGAACTGCTGCGTGAGTACAACGGGTTATTGCAAACCATGCTGAGCATGACATCGTATGGCCCTGCTCAAGTGTTTACCGAGCGCTATCAAATCATTGTTCAGCCTTTGGCACTGTCTCCGCAAGTGGAGAAAGACAGTTTGGATCTATTGGCAGATTACCTACACGGGTTCGCTTTCTCGATCAGTTGTTGCCACGATACGAGTTTGATTCAGACGGAGATGATGGATGGGCCGTTGAATCTGATCTGTTCTTCGTTATTGGCATCTCGAACCTAGTTCACATTATCGCGACGTTTTTACTTATAGCGTGAAAGAAAATCCCATAACCAAAGGTTCTAACTAAAAGAGATTGCAGGACTTTTATTTAGCGAATTCGACCTAATATCTTGAGTATGCCTAATCGCAGTTGGCGAAGAGGTGATGTTAATAATGCTTGCTGGCGCGTAAGACCCGTCAGTTTGAAGATGCATTCAAACACAATAAGGGAAAACAATGGCTAACGAATACATTCCACCAAAAGTTTGGACAAACGATAATGAAAACGGCGGTCAGTGGGCGAGCATCAACCGTCCGGATTCTGGCGCACGTCATGAGCAAGAGCTTCCAGTTGGTGAGCACCCATTCCAACTTTACTCAATGGGTACCCCAAATGGTCAGAAAGTGACGATCATGTTTGAAGAGCTTTTGGCGGCTGGCGTAACGGCAGCAGAATACGATGCATACCTGATTAAGATTGGCGATGGCGACCAGTTTGGCTCTGGCTTTGTGGCTGTTAACCCAAACTCTAAAATTCCGGCATTGGTTGACCGTTCGGGTTCTGAGCCAGTGAACGTGTTTGAATCTGGCAACATCTTGTTTTATCTAGCAGAGAAGTTTGATCATTTCTTACCAAAAGAAGGCGCTAAGCGTGCTGAGGTAATGAACTGGTTATTCTGGCTGCAAGGTTCTGCGCCATATCTAGGCGGTGGTTTTGGTCACTTCTACGCGTACGCACCAGAGAAGTTCGAGTACCCAATCAACCGCTTTACAATGGAAGCAAAACGTCAGTTAGATGTATTAGACAAGCGTCTTGCGAACAATGAATTCCTAGGTGGCGATGAGTACAGCATCGCTGATATCGCAACATGGCCATGGTACGGCAACCTTGTGTTGGGTCGTGCTTACGATGCGGCTGAATTCTTAGACGTAGAAAGCTACAAAAACGTTGTGCGTTGGGCAAAAGTAATTGATGAGCGTGAAGCGGTAAAACGTGGTCGAATTGTGAACCGTTCATGGGGTGAAGAATGGGAGCAGTTACCTGAGCGCCACAGCGCAGAAGATATTGATAAAGTATTGAAACTTAAACCATAAGCAATCTTGGCCTAGCTACGTCAAATGAGTTTAGTTTTATCTATGCTTATACAGTGACCTTAATCAAATCTATAGCGCACCATATACGGTGCGCTATTTTTATTCTCATTTAGTCTCGAAATGCTAATTTATATCACCTCTTGAAGAGCATTTAGTTCGTAGATGAATCTTTAATGTATTTATATATTATGATGCAAAACAAAGCTCATATTTCCATGTTAAATATGGACTGGTCATACTGCTTTCTAATAATTAAATTATTTAAAAATTATAAACTGATTTTATATCCATTATAAATAAAATTAATGATAATTAATATTTGACATAACCTCTAAATTTATGTGGAATATGCGAGTTGATTTGTTTTGAAGAAATAAAATTAATTTCTAGTACTTTTATTTAAGACAAGCTTAGCTTTTAGCGATGTTTAATTATTAATGCTTATATCATGAAAGAGGATATGTATGATGTCGTCGTTTGAGTCGTACTGGGTTGGGATACGTCAAAGAATAGCCGAACAAACCGAAGGTAACCGCAGTTTAAAGTCTCTAGTCATTAAAAAGCAGCGTGTGAACTTAAATAACAGTGGGTTATCCTTTCGCGCTAAGTCCGGATGCCTTATTCCTCACTGTTATACCAAGTTCTCTGATGAGATAAACCTAAAAACATCGAAAAAATCGTCTCTTAGTTTTAAGAAAGGAAAGCTGTATTTTTCTCCGATTTAATAATAAATGAAATTTACATAAATTATAATATTAGGTTTTTAAATTTATCGATAATTAATTACAATTTTATGATGCGTTTTCAATATGTTCTCTTGGTAAGTAATTAACTGGACTTATTGTTGGTTGTTTTTGTTGTTTCCTATTTAGATATGGATAAAAGCTCAACTACTTTTCCTATACCAACTTACTCCCTGAATTGACTTGCGCGCTTTTTCTCTCCTCTCAAAAAAACATAGCGTTACGGAATTATTTTCGCTCCTGTTTCATTCTTCAAGACGAAAGCTCTACCTACCTCTCATTATTTTCGACAAACATTGAGTAAAAGTAACCAATCGTAACAAGGTGGCTGTAACTGAGCGCCGTTTCAATATACTCGTTTTTTAACTAGGTAATCCCGCGCTTTGAATTCATTCGGGTACCGTTTGTAAGCCTTAAATGCTACTAAGATAAGATGTCATGATGAGAAAAAGTACTATATTACACACAGTGTTAATTACAGGGTTCGCTGCTGTATCCTCGTTGGCTTATGCTGCGCCTTCAGTTGTGCCAAATGCGCCGGAACTCAGTTCTCGTGGTTATGTTTTGATGGACTTCCATACGGGGAAAGTACTGGTTGAACGTGATGCCCACAAACGTTTAAACCCCGCGAGTTTAACGAAGTTGATGACTGCTTATGTAGCTGGTCAAGAAATTAATACAGGCAATATTACGTTGAATGATGAGGTTGTCATCAGCCGAAATGCTTGGGCAAAAAATTTCCCAGATTCTTCAAAAATGTTTATTGAAGTCAATACTTCCGTTTCTTTGTCTGACTTATACCGTGGTCTGATTGTTCAATCTGGTAACGATGCCAGTGTCGCTATTGCTGAGCATGTTGCGGGAAGTGAATCAGGGTTTGTGAGTTTGATGAATAGTTGGGCCGCCAAGCTTGAATTGTCTAACACGGCATTCACCAACCCTCACGGCCTAGACAGTGACGGTTTATATTCGACACCTTATGATATTGCCAAGTTGGGCCAAGCGATTATTCGTGACTTACCTGATATCTATCCGCTGTATAGCGAAACCTCGTTTACTTACAATGGCATCACTCAATACAACCGTAATGGCTTGCTTCGTGATCGTAGTATGAATGTCGATGGCATGAAAACTGGTTATACAAGCGGCGCGGGTTATAGTCTAGCGACTTCTGCAACACAAGGTGATATGCGTTTGATTGCCGTAGTGATGGGAGCGAAGAGTGAGAATGTTCGTGAATCAGAAAGCAAGCAGCTGTTGAGTTATGGCTTCCGCTTTTACGATACGGTAATGCCGACTGAGGCGGGTGCGGAACTTGCGAAAGCTCGAGTTTGGATGGGCGAAAAAGACGAGCTTACTGTCGGCGTAGCTAACGATGTTTATCTCACTTTGCCAAAAGGAGATGTAAAAAATCTGCAAGCGGAAGTTGAATACAACGGTGATTTAGTTGCGCCAATTTCTGAGCAACAAGTGGTTGGTAAAGTGCTTTACAAAGTCGACGGTAAGGTCGTAAATGAAGCCGAGCTCGTTGCATTGGAGTCCGTGGAGGAAGGCAGTTTATTCAAGCGAATTTTAGACTGGTTTAAGCAATTGGTCGCTAGCTGGTTCTAAACAGTAGCGAACTTCTGTCTATATCACTCTATCTTGTTAATGTTCTATTAAATCAATTTACTAAGGCGACCAACGTGGTCGCCTTACGTTTTTGGAATACTCGTTGCGTTAAAACACAGGCCCTCTTGTAAGGGTGTGTTTTTACCTGACCAAGAGCGTTTTGTGTTTTTGGGTGCGAGAGAAAAGAAACTAGAACAAGAATGGAGTGACACGTGCACAAGATTTTATCTTTGACATTGATTTTATCGCTCATGGGCTGCGCTATGCCTTACCAGCAGGAGGTCGATAGCGGCCAATGTGTTGGAGTCATGACCTCTCAGGATGCATATGGTTATTTAAACCCAAACCATTACACGATGCAGGTACTCGCGCTAAAGCAAGAAAAAGATGTGAAAGATTATATTCGCTATATCGATCCTAAGCATCCGGTTTGGGTTAACTGGAAAAACAGCCGAGGCACGCGTTGGTATACGGTAACTGTTGGTGATTTTAAAACGAAGCAGGATGCCTACAATGCGCTTTCTTCATTACCAAGCCGTGTAAAGCAGTCATCCCCGTTTGTGCTGACTTTTGCGGAAATGCAGCGTAAGCAACAAACGAGTGTTGTGAGAATGCGTTAACCAACAAAAAACGGAAGCGATGGCTTCCGTTTTTGTATTTAGGAGTAAGCTTAAAGCGCCGCTAAAATCGTTTCTGCTTTGCTTGCTTCAAACTCTTTTGGCTCTTCAACGTTTAGCTTAGTCACTGTGCCGTTTTCAATGATCATTGCGTAACGTTGTGAGCGAATACCACCAAAGCCGCCTGTATCCATTTCAAGACCTAATGCTTTAGTAAAGCTAGCGTCGCCATCACCCAACATCAAAATCTCAGAAGCGTTTTGAGCTTCGCCCCACGCTTGCATCACAAATGCATCGTTTACAGAAACGCACGCAATTAAATCAACACCTTTTGCCTTTAGCTCATCAGCTAATACCACATAGCCTGGTAGATGGGCTTCTGAACAGGTAGGGGTGAATGCGCCAGGTACAGCAAAGAGTACGACTTTCTTGTTCGCAAACAGTTCTGTAACGTCGTGGTTCACCATACCATCGGCAGTCAACTCACTTAGAGTTGCAACTGGTAGAGCTTGGCCTTGTTGAATCATGATTCTATTCCTTTTTGTGTGCTAGTTTAGCTTTCTCAGTCTAGCGTTTATAAATGCGGTTAACCACAGAGTTTTTGTAGGGTTTTAATACCTACGCGTTTGGCCTAAGGCGTGGCACTGATGCCTTTATTGCAAAGCTTCGTGCTGGTTTACGTATTGGCTAACAAGGTGACGATATTTCGCCTTTAACTCGTTATCGATAAAGCTGGCATCAATCGCGTTCATTGTAAATTGGGCAAGTTCACTCTTACTCATTGGATGTGCGTTGTTGACGGCCAGAAAGTTATCCGTCATGTAGCCACCAAAGTACACAGGATCGTCTGAGTTAATCGTTACAGCGACACCTTTTCGTAGCAAATCCACAATATTGTGATCTTTCATATCGTCGAATACACATAGCTTAAGATTCGATAACGGACACACTGTCAGTGGCATTTGGCTTTCGATTAAGGATTCAACTAATGCTTCATCATCAACACAGCGAACACCGTGATCCACGCGGCTCACGTAAAGCATTTCAATTGCATCGCTAATATTTTGTGCGGGGCCTTCTTCACCTGCGTGAGCAACGGTAAGTAAGCCTTCTTCTACTGCTTGTTTAAATACGCGCTTGAATTTAGCTGGCGGATGACCTTGTTCTGAAGAATCTAGTCCAACACCAATGATCTTATCACGGTGTTTCAGAATAGCCTGTAGGGTCTCTATGGCGCTCTCTTCTGAAAGGTGACGGAGAAAACACGCAATAATTTGCGAGGTAATGCCAAGTTTTTCGTGACCATCTTTTAGCGCACGAGCGATTCCATTGATAACAGTGTCAAAGTCTATGCCGCGTTCTGTGTGTGTTTGAGGGTCAAAAAAGATTTCGGTATGAATAACGTTGTCTTCTTTACAGTGCAGTAAGTATTCCCAAGTGAGATCGTAAAAATCTTGCTCCGTACGCAGAACTCCCGCTCCTTGGTAATAGAGGTCGAGAAATGATTGTAAGTCTGTAAACTGATATGCGCTGCGTAGTTCACTCGGAGAAGAGTAAGGGATCTCGATGCCGTTTCGTTTTGCTAATTTGAATAAGAGTTCCGGCTCAAGTGAACCTTCGATATGTAAGTGCAGCTCTACTTTTGGAAGACCTTGAATAAATGCGTTCATATTCCACCTTATGTGTATTGTGGATGCAGTTACTCTAAGAATAGGTATAGATAGAAATAAATCGAACGCTATCACAAAGAGTAAGACCCACGATGATCTCAACTCTTCGTAATCAGCACTTTGCGGGAACTGGTAGAGACCCCCAAACCATATCATTGGGGTTATACGAAGCAAACGAGAGGGATTATACGCAAAAATATCGCTTTGGCTATACGCAAATAACCTAACTGTCATTAGTCACGGGTTTTCCTGTGAGCGAAACGACTATTTGCAAGTCACTTGAGTATAGAGGAGCCAGTTGTTTTTGCGTGTGTGAGAGGCACGTGTAATTAGAAGAGTAGTCTAAAAGAGTGGAGATTCGTTTGAGCAAAGGTAGGTGGCGGTACCTTGCACAACGATAAAGGCAGAGAAAGCACTAGAGAGCATTTATAGATCGAATAACTTATCAAATTCTCTTTGTTCCATAATGTCTTCTATGCGGCGTCGAGTTTTCTGCTTTACCGCCGCCGCGTTTTGTTCAGACTCTTTTTTGTCTTTTTCTGACTGCTTCTTACTTTTTCTAGCCATTGGATACCTTCCAAATTAGTTGCATTATCCATTAATGCATGAAAACTGAATCAGTTAACAGTAAAACTTCCTAACTTTGAACCTGAATCACAGAGAATAGTTCCAGATTGCGTTTTCTCACAATATTCAAAATCGATCATGAAGCTATGAGAAAGAAGTTTCGGTAATACGTGCCTTCGTAAAATATCACCATTTAATTGATGTATTTTAGCGTTCCAAGAGGTTTGAGGTTGTTCTAAATTAAATTCAATTTCTAACATTTATTCTCCTGTTTTTTAGTGATTTTCTCTTTGTTAAGTAATTGATACCAATGCCTTTGACGGCCAGTTCTTTTTGAGGACATGATTTTTCCTATAAATAATAAATTAAGCAGTACTATTCAGTTTATTTTAGATAGCACAAAGCAATGCCTAAAATTAGGCTGAGTGATTGATGAAAGAATATTTTTGAAGGAGAGAGGTTTGGTGCAGCATGGGCATGCTACACCAAGAAAAGCAGTCTTATAGAGGAGTTACTTCAGTCGCTTGAGGACCTTTTTTACCTTGCTCTACATTGAAGCTTACTTTCTGACCTTCAGTCAGTGTTTTGAAACCGTCAGAAACGATAGCGTTAAAGTGTACGAATACATCTTGGCCGCCGTTGTCTTGAGATAGAAAACCGAAGCCTTTAGTTTCGTTAAACCATTTTACTGAACCAGTTACTTTCGACATAAAAATACCTTTGAATTAAACATTAAAATTATGATTTGTTTTGTGGATCTTTTCTAAGCTATTGAATGTTCAATCAAGAGGAAGTTGTACGCAGGTGTCTGAATTGGGGATTCAAGATTTTACTGAGAGGAAACTTAAACTAAATGTTGCATTAACAGCTCTCTTCTAAGAGCCAAGGCACACTATACACCTTGTTTAGAAAATAGCTACATTTATTTTAGATAAATTAAATGTGCTCATTATTAACTCGATAAATTGTATTGTTCGAAAAAGTTGAATAAGTAGAACGAATAGTATGGCTCATAATTTTAGCTCATCAACCTAAAATAGAACCTTATAGATAGCCATAGATTAAACATGCGATTTGCAAGCGGTCACAAAGATAAACTAGGAGAACTAGTATGAGTACATTCAGAGAAATTCGTCAGCTTATTCCTGCGCAACCTACTGCTGATGGTGATGGAGTGAAAATTCGCCGAGTAGCGGGTTTCAATCATGCTAGTTTTTCTCCATTTTTGATGATGGATGAACTCAAATCAGAAGACCGCGCTGACTATATCGGCGGTTTCCCTCCGCATCCGCACCGAGGTATTGAGACGCTTACTTATATGTTGAAAGGTCATTTCCAGCATCGTGATCATATGGATAATGTTGGTGAGCTTCGTTCCGGTGGTGCACAGTGGATGGCGGCAGGAAGAGGCGTCATCCATAGCGAAATGCCTATTATGAAGGAAGGCGAATTGCATGGTTTCCAAATTTGGATTAACCAGCCTGCGAAAAATAAGATGCAGCCAGCTCAATATCATGACTTTCAACCTGAAACGATCACTGAGTTTGATACTCCGAATACGGGGGTTGTACGTTTGATTGCGGGTCATATGACTATAAACAACGAACGAATTCAGGGGCCGCTAACAGAGACAGGTGTTGCTGCCACGGTAGCCGATTGGAGAGCGATGGGGGGGCAAGCTTTGAATTTGAACACGGATCAAGACAACAACATGATGCTCTATGTCTATAAAGGTCGTATTCAATTAAAAGGTCGTGAGATCAATCAAGGCGAAATGGCCATTTTATCGAAAGGTGAATGGGTTGAATTGCAGGCCGAAAAAGAGAGTGGTGCACTGATCTTTATTGGTGAGCCAATTAATGAACCCGTGGTGCATTATGGCCCTTTTGTCATGAATAGCATGGAAGAGATAGAACAAGCCATCCAAGATTACAACTCTGGGTTGTTTGAAACTTACTAGTTTGGACTGCCTACTCGCTTTTTCAGTTAGCGAGCAAATTAAAACAGTTTTGAGCCTGAATATTGGGCTCGACCAGAAGCAAATACGATAATCCACTGCCATCGAATTTGCGTTAGCCACGTTTAATCCACGTGGCTTTTTTCTACTTCTGACTCCATCGTATGATGGCTTCCTTTCCTGCTTCAATTCCTAACTCATAAGCATGACGCAGTGGTGCTGGCGATCGACTCAGCCGTTTCAACTTGAATGTTTCAGGAGGACACACTTGAATGATTTCGATACCAGGTGGTGGGTTGTTGATCAGCGCTAAGGTCTGATTGTAGCGAACTTCACGTGTCAACATCGGTTCAATTAATCCGGGCGTTTCTTTCAACATCCTCCTAGTTAGGGCGCTGAATCTTCCTCTTGGCTTTTGATAGCTTGCGGGTTGGCTGCGTAAAACCATAATTTTTTTGGCTCCTCGCTTTATTGCTTCTGCAACAGGAAGTGCGTCTGAGACGCCACCATCAACGTATTGAATTCCGTTCAGTGATACGCCATTTCGGTAAAGTACAGGCAGTGCGCTGCTGGCTTTCATTGTTTCTGCCAAGTCGTCGACATCAGGAAGGTGGTACTCCGCTTGCCCATTGTCTTGACGCGTCACGCCTAAAAAGAAAGGTCGTGAATCAGCTTTGAGCGCAGATTTATCGATGCCAAGTTCTTCGAGGGTGACATTCCACATCCAGTCTAAGTTCATCATATCACCACCACGTAGAAGTTGAGATGGAGAGATAAATTCTTTTCTTAAGCTGTAATCGAGGTAGATTTTTAAGTTACGTCCGGGCATTTTAGCTAAGTAGGCAGCCAAGTTGCTAGCACCCGCAGACACTCCCCAAAAGCTATCAAATGGAGAGAACTCGCTAGCAAGAAAATGATCGAGTATGCCGCATGAAAATACGCCTCGCATGGCTCCACCTTCGACAATCAATGCTCGAGAGCCTACTTTTTCCATCACTTCGCTCCACTCTTTATCAATCGGATAATAGCGTGCAGCTTAACGCATAATGGTTTTATACCCAAGTGGGCCAAAGGTCTAGGTTGCGTTCCTTTGAATAAAAAGGGCATCAACGGATGCCCTTGTCACTTTTAGCCTATGGAATTGCGGGTAATTGAGTCGCTAATTTAGTGAAGGAGACCGAGCCAATTAGCCCCCTTACATAGAGCCATACCTGTAGTCCCATACTGATCGTTGTTGGAATAGTTTGATGATCACTTGTTAAATAGGCATACAAACACTATCCAGAGCGTTGTAAGCAAAAGTAATGGGGTGAATACTTTCTGGATAGAAGCGCCATCAGTTAAATTGTAAATTTTGATGGATTCATTATAGAACGCTCGTTTGAATTCTTTGAAGCTAATGTCGCTCTTCGCATGCGACTGTTCATAGTGCTGGTGCGCAGCGTCCGATAGCTGGTATTCCAAGTCTTGGAGCTCGTACTCCTTGTTAAAAAACGCATCCCAAGCCGAAAGGCGGGCTATCGTTTTAGGAGATGGATCCCCATTTAGTTTCTCTAGACGTTTAGCATAAGCTGCTTGATATTTATCCACGGTATATTCCTGTCTGAATAGACGTTGAGTTAGAACATATGTAAAAAAGAAAAATAAGTAATAAAAGGTTTTTTACGTTCTATACCTGTGATAAATGCTAAAAATTTCAATGCTCTAGCACTCCGATGTCGCAAATGATATTGATGGAATTGCTCTGCGACAAATAAAATAATTACTCTAGATAACAACGAATTTTTGTTGTTTTTTTTAAAAACTGATCATGAGATTGAGTGGGGATTTTTACCGAGAAGAATTTCGCTACTGTAACTGTCTATATTTACTCAAAAAGAGAAAATCTTAGAAGCTTTCTTTGATTGATGTGAGATATTTTAGGTCGAAAAGCATTAATTTTGGCTATGCTTATAGTTCGTCTTTTTTGTTGTTGAACTCTACTTCGAGGGGGAAAGAACCCATATTTCGAGCATAGGATAGCTCGCTTTTTCGTTACGTCGTTCTTGGAGTTTGAATCAGTGACGACGCTATGAGTCTAGCATCTTGAACTCACTTGGGTGTATTGATTAATTATAAAAGTAAAGCAGTGCTGAGCTAGGATAAACTTCAACGTAAAGGTGACGGTATGAATATACAATCAGCCATTATTGAATATGCGATAGCGATTATAGGCTTACTTTTGACGGGCGTTACCCTCTGAGCATGACTGCCCAGAGGATAGAAAGCGCATTAGCTTTTTGCTAACGATTGATGTTGTATCGAGCCATTGCAGCTTCTTCTGACGATACAACCGTTTTACCAATTGGTGCGAGTGAAATAACCGCTAGCTTGAGGTGTTGGAGCGCAAACGGAATGCCGATTATGGTGACAAAGCATGCTGCTGCAGAAAGTACGTGACCGATAGCTAACCAAAGGCCTGCAAATACAAACCAAAGGACGTTACCAATAACGCCGAGCGGACTCGTGCCAATGTCCATTTCATTGGTCAATTCATCGCGTGAGATGGCCTCTTTACCGAATGGGAAAAAGGAAAAATTACCCATAACGATACACGCACGCCCCCAAGGTATTCCGATGATGCTAATAAAGGCCAAAATACCAAAAAACCACCATAGCAACCCCATAAATACGCCACCAAATACAAACCAAATGATGTTACCAAGTGTTCTCATTCTATTTCCTTTATTCTTGAATGTGATGATTCAGATACCTGAGAGCAGCGTAAAACAAATCTAAACCGTCTGTTTTGTCGATGTGTGCTTTTGTGCCCTCATTCACCTGATTGATAGAATAATCGCTGTAGTCTTAACAGAGAATGAATGCCTTCCCTAAGGCAAGTCTTTTTAGTATAGAGCGTAATACTCAATCAAGCATATAGCCAAGAATCGCATTATCTAGAGACAACTTTCTCGATATATTGACAAATTTGCTCTGCCAATCGATGGCTGGCAATGTTGCGTTTTACTACTTCATTAGCAATATTTCCAGACTCAACGACGCCAAACCAGTCGAGCAACATCGAATGGAAACCTTTACTCGTTAGCATTGGCGTCCAGTCTTTCAAATTGATTTTTTGCTCTTGGTTAGCTTGCCATAGTTTGCCTTCAACGAAGGAGTCGAACTCAACTGCCTTGTTTGCATAACAAGCTTGAACGCGCTCTGTAGTGATACCGAAGTGGCGATTCATCGAGGCGTGGAGCAAAGTATCTCCATGTTGCCACTGAATATCTAAACGCGCCAACTGACTACCTTCAAGTTGATGAGTTACATAAGCATCTTTTAGATCGGCTTTGGCTGTGACGTTAACGCTGTCTAATGGGTGAATAAAATCATCAAATATAAAGGTACGAACATCCCCCGGTAGTTGGTGACGGTTCTTTTCCCAGCGTAGCGACTTTAAGTCAGATATGTTGCCTTGCTGCACTTGTGGCATATGTTGGTTGTAAAGTGGAATGTGACGACGGTTAAAGCCCACATAGAGTGGCTGTCTCTCTTTTTCGGCAATGTCGTACAGCTTTTCTACGTCATCAGCACTATTCGCTAATGGTTTGTCGACAAAGGTTGGAATTCCATGCTGCAGAAAAAATGCCGCTATTTGAGGGTGTACGCTTGTTGCCGCATGAATCATGACGGCATCGACGCCAAAGTGCAGAAGTTGCTGGTAGTCTTGGCAGATCTCTGAGATTCGATACTGCTTAGCCAGGCTCTCAAGTGTGTTTGGGTTGCGGGTACAAAATACAAGTTCGATATTTGGAAGCTGAGTGATAACAGGAAGGTATGCTTTCTGAGCGATATCCCCTAGACCAATAATACCAATTTTCATCCTAGTCCTTATCTCGATGTATGGATCGCGGACTGTCAGTATAACGCTTGGCGCGGCGATGAGTTTAAATACCTTGTTAGAAAAAGCCTGATTCACACTTTGAGCCAGGCTTTATTGAATGGTTTAGGAAACGGCTCGGCAGGCTTTGAATATATCTAACTTGCTATCGTAGGCTTGAGTTTGTACATCCATAATGCCTAATAAAGAGTGGAACACGTTATCATGTGAGTATTGGCCTGCATTCTGTGCTTGTTTATACAAACAGTCGGTATTGATCTGCTTCGCTTGTTTAAAGCCCGAAGACAGCCACATAATCAAAGGAACGCGTTTTTGGAAATCTGGTGCAAGGCCATAAGGCATACCATGTAAGAACAATCCGTTTTCGCCTAGTGACTCACCGTGATCCGATATGTAAATTAGCGCAGTATTATACTCAGACTCTAACGCTTTAAGTTTTTTGATGGTTTCTGCCAATACAAGATCGGTGTAGCGTATTGTATTGTCATATGTGTTCACTATTTGTTCGATGCTACAGTTTTCGATATCTGCACGTGGACAGTCTGGTTTAAAGAAGGCGTTGTCTCTTGGGTAACGCTGAAAGTAGGTCGGACCGTGGCTTCCTATAAGGTGTATGGCGACCACTCGGTTACCGTGCATATCCGCGACTTCCTGATCAAAATGATCTAATAGCGCCATGTCGTAACAAGTTTGGCCATTACACATAGGGCTTACTTGCTTTCGATCAACTTCGATTTTCTTGATCTTGTGGGCTACTTCTTTATCCCCACCGTCATTTTCTTTCCAAATGAGGTCAACCCCGGCGCGCTGCATTATATCGAGAGCATTGTCCTGGTTATCCGCTTTGGCGCGTTCAAACTCGTTTCGCGTGAGCTGTGAAAACATACAAGGCACAGATACAGCAGTAGCGGTGCCACAAGACGCGACGTCTTGAAATGAGATAACATCCAGTTTACTAGTATAAGGGTTTGTCTCTCGTGTATAGCCATTGAGTTGGTAGTTCTGCGTTCGAGCGGTTTCTCCTACGACAAAAACCAGTAGTGTTGGTTTGCGCTGTGCTTGCTGTACGGCGCTATCTGACTGCTTTGCATCTGTGCCGATTTCTCGATATGGCTCTGGCGTGGTGAAATATTTCTCCTTCACATACCCGGTCGCGCTGTAAACGAACTGGGTGGGTATGATGATTTTTTTTAGGTGGCTATTGTTGCGCCCTACAGATGCGTAGTCTTGATAGTACACGCTGGCAATGACGGCGATGACAGCTAGCGACGACAGCATCGATACTAATTTGGTAACAGAGAAGTACAGTAATTGGTGACGTTGAGATTGCAGCTTGACCTTAAAGACAATTATCGCTGGGATAACTCCCATAATCAGCGTCCAAATTACAGAGTGAGCACTCAGGTAAGAACTCGCCTCGCTCGAATCGGTTTCAACAATATTGGCAATCATTCCAGAATCGAAAAGTGTGCCATAGTTATAGCTTGCGTAGCTCACCATACTTGAAACAATGATTAAAATTATAAAGAACGGCTTGCCGATCCAAGGCCAACTAAATAAATTAAAAAGGAAATTGAGCGCGGCAAGAAAGAAAATTGGTATTGTGATAATAAATCCAATCTTGACATTATCTAAGTGTGTAAAGATGCCGATCAGTTCTTTATAAATAGGGATATTTACGACGAGAGCGAAATACAGCGCCAACAGGAAAGTAAAGGTAACGTAAGAGATACCTCTCTGTTGTAAATCATGTGTCTTCATAATGAGTGTCTTGAATAAAAATTAGAGCAAGAACGAAGCCCAAATAAAAAGGGCAAGAGTTAACGCAACAAATACTGCTGCTGAGCCAATATCTTTGGCTCTACCACTGAGCTCGTGCCAGTCATCGCTAACACGGTCGACAACCGCTTCTACGGCGGAATTAATGAGTTCTACGATCAATACCAAGAACAGGCTACTGATCATCAGCACTCTTTCGTATGTGGTGACAGGAAGGAAAAAAGCACAGACGGAAAGCACCAAGGCGAGAATCAATTCTTGTCTAAAAGCGGCTTCGTGTGTCCATGCGGCTTTCAATCCTTGAAATGAATAGCCGGTCGCATCCATGACACGGCGTATACCTGTTTTACCTGGCTTCAAAATATGACCTTACTATTTAAGCATTGGGATGGAACACATATCCCAGAGAGGTAACGAGATTAATCGTTACAGCGTGAAACATTTGTGAATAGAATCCATCGCGCGATAATTTAAGAAAAGTGCTTATTTAATCAAGATCGTAGACGGTATAGCCTTTGTGCTGGAGGCATTTACGCAATACGAGAGATTGAGTTTTGGTTGAATCATTTGTTGCACTCAAAGCACCAGCTCCAGCTCCTACAGCACCGCCGGCCGCAGCACCGACAGCCGCTCCACCTAATCCGTCTTCTAGCGCACCAGCAGCTGCGCCGATCAATGCGCCTGTAACTGCCCCATTAGTGGCTTCAGATTTCGCTGCCTCTGATTTGTCGACATTTTCTGCATAGCCTTGGCAGTAAAGAAAGTCTTGTTCATATGTACTAGGGTCGACATTGGTCATGTCGACGACAGGTTTTTGGTTGTAGGCGCAAGCTGTAAGCGTAGAAGTAAGCGCCATAATCAGGATAAAAGATTTATACATGAGTACTATCCATTTAGTGTGTGAATCTTATGGATTAAATGTACACTGTTTTATTGTTGGGCTCTGTCGCTTGAGTGTATTGAAGTGTCGTCTTCTGTAAACGGGGTAGGAAGGTTAAGTTAACTGTCTGATTTTTTGAGGCTAAGTGTGAAGCAAGCTCCTCCAAGTGGGCTATGGCAAATCGAAACTTCTCCACGTTGAAGCTCCATTATCTGTCTGACAATCGCCAAGCCGAGCCCAAACCCGCTCGTCTTTTTGTTGCGAGATTCATCCGCACTGTAAAATGGTTCGAATAGATGAGGCCAATGCTTTTCTTCAATACCTATGCCATCATCATGAACATTGATGAAGCAGCGGTGCTGATCGTGTTTTATCTCTACTAAAATCTGCTTATCCGCGTACCGCATTGCATTGCGCAGCAAGTTATCTAAGGCTCGCTTTAACAATTTTGGGTCAGCAAACGCGAGAACGTTTTCTGAGTTTACTTCTTGAAGCGAGATAGCGAGCGTAGTCTCTTTTTGCCATCTCTGTCGTAATTCTTTGACTAAGTTGAATAGGACGACTTCTTCTTGAGTTTGTAATGCTGTGTCAGGACGCTCCATCTTTGCGTAGTAAAGCAATTCTTCAACCATTTCTTCCATCTCGTCAATGTCTTCGACGATACTGTAAACATACTTTTTCTGTTGTTCAGTTAAGGTTGAATCCGATAACAAATCTGCTTGCCATTGTAAGCGGAAGATTGGGGTACGCAATTCATGTGCAACGGCGTTAGTTAGCATTTTATTGCTAGTGATCAAGCGAGATACTTTATCGGCCATCGTGTTAAAGCTTTTGTTTAACGTCCCAACAGACTTAGCGCTTGAGGTACTAGCTCGAGCCTTGAAGTTACCTGAGGCAAACTCAACGGTCACTCTCTCTAGCTCTCGAATCCGACGGCTTAAGAACCAGATCAACAATATGCAATACAGAGCAAATCCAGCTAAAAAGAACAACCAAACGATATTGTCATCAAAGTTGGCTGCTTTAACCACAGGACTATTCGGATTATCGCTCATTTTAAAGATAGGCGTGCTCGCATCTAGGCGGAACCAGATATCCCTTTCTTCATCGTAAGCGACGTTAACGGAGGTATCACTTTCAAACGCCTTTTTGATGTCTGTTGGAAGCTCTTCAAGCGTATGAGGCACCAACAAACGATGGCTTGATGTGGCAAATTGTTCCAACTGTTGTTGAGTATATTCTAATCCGTGTTCTTTATAGATAGGGTAGATCAGATCGTGAAAAGCTTGACCCTCATGCTCTTGTAATAGGTAGTCATAATCTGTGTTGATCTCATAAACTAAGAACTCGTATCCCCACAAGCTAGCCATAAACAGAATGATAAGGCCAACAAAGCTTTCCAGATAAATCCGTCTCATTATTCATTCCATGCATCAGGCATAAATAGGTAGCCTTTGCCGCGAACGGTAATGATTTTTTGTGGTGAGCAAGAAGCATCGCCTAGCTTCTTTCTCAGTGTCACTATGCGATTATCAATGGTGCGGTCTGTTCCATCGTATTCAATACCACGTAGTGTTTTGGTCAGCCACTCACGTGATAGTGTTTTTTCAGCATGCGTAGCAAGAACCCACAACAAATCGAACTCGCCGTCTGTCAGCGCAATTTCTTCTTGGTTCATTACGCACGATTTACGCAATCGGTTTAAACACAGAACACCAATTTGTAGGCCGTTTTCGGACTCGGTAGGCGCCGCCTCTTTTCTTCTTAATAGCATGCGAATACGAGCCAGCAATACGCGAGGTTTGATGGGTTTAGTAACAAAGTCATCTGCGCCTATTTCTAATGCGGCGACATGATCGAAGTCATCATCACTTGCTGTCAGCATCAACACTTTGCCTTTGTAGCATTCTCGGATTTGACGACATACACTCAGACCATCTTGCCCGGGTAGCATCAAATCTAACAGCACCACGTCTGGTTGTGTGTCAATAATCGCATTGGGTGCGTCCGTCCCATTGTCGATACATTTGACCTGAAAACCTTGTTCAACAAAATACTCACCCAACATAGTTTGTAATTTGGGATCGTCTTCCACAATGATTAGAGATGGTTTGATTTGTTGTGCGTTCATTTAAGTGATGTATACAATATTTAATATCAATGGAACTTAAACAAATTTACGAATTATTTCAAATAAAGCTTTCTCAGAATAAGGTTATCGGATGAGTTAATTGGATAAAATTGCCAATTAATAATTTAAATCTAATCACCTATCACATTTAGAGAGATGCAAAAAGGCGCAACGTTTGCGCCTAGGTATGGAATCTTAAAGCGAAATTACCGCTTATTCGGTGGTACACACGACGCTGTTGTCGCTGCCAAAAACATTTGGAACGTAAGCATCAGCTTGTGGGTCATTTTCCCACTTCGCATCATCGAGCAAGTAACGGAACTGAACATTCTGCGCTTTAGGTAAGCGGGTTTTAAATTTAAACTGACGACTTTTCTTCACTAATTTCATCGGTTCTGGCTGCCAGTTGTTGAAGTCTCCAGCAATTTGGACAGAGTCCCACTGATCTTTATCTAGCTCGAACGTGACTTCGACTTCATCTTTTGTCTTAAAGAATCTCTTTTTAAGCATTGATCTTTCCTTGTTCGTACAAAAACTGTTCTAACTATTACTCGTGTTTCATAATGATTTCAAGTTTTATCGAATTGTTGCTGGTATCTGATGAGGGGAGTATCCGAACGGTGAATAGCTCGTTGTGCTGGTTTCGTGTACTGAGGGAGCGTTAGAGAGAAAATTCACTAGCCTAAAATAGTCAAAGAACAGAGTTTGTTAGCGAGCCGAGAGTCCGTATCTTGAAGTCAAACCGTTATCATGTATTATCTTAAATCACCATTTTCCTTGATGTAGCTATGTTGAAGTTTAACCGTACATTGTTCACTGCGATAGTTTGCTTAGTTGCTATGCTTTTGAGTAGTGTCGCTCCTGTGGCGCAGGCTTCCGCTCCGATGAAAACAATTGAAGTACGCGATCTTATTGTTCAACAGGCTTCTCTGCACAAACAACTTGGCGTCAATGACGACTGCGTAGAATCACATCACGATGAGTTAGCCATCAATAAGGCACAACAATCTCACACGAGTTGTAGCTCTTCCTGCATGGTCAAAATTCCCGCCAACTTATCTCAAAACGACTTACTGCTTCTTCCTTATAGCCTTGCCTTGATTGATAGGCCTCTAGTCGAAAAAGTAGTGACAGTGATCACCAAGCTTTATCGTCCTCCGATTGTTTAATTCCTCATCTCAAATTACTTGGGGTTTACTCCTTTTTACCAAATGAAATGATTTGGCATTTGAATGCCACAAGGAAATAAACAATGAAAAAACTACTTGCCTTATGTAGTGCACTTTTACTGACTTTTACCACTCATGCAGCGCAATTTGAAGAAGGGAAGCACTACAAAGTTCTGGATGTTAAGAAAGCATCGAAACCTGTTGTGACGGAATTCTTTTCTTTTTATTGCCCACATTGCTACAAGTTTGAGTCGCTTATTGAGCGTTTAAAACCTGCTCTGCCAAAAGAGGCAAAGTTTGAAAAGGTACATGTGGGGTTCATGGGCGGAGATATGGCGATTCCGATGGCCAAGTCCTACGCGACGATGGTGTCGCTAGGAGTTGAAGATACAATGATTCCTGCCATGTTTGCCCAAATTCATCAAAAGCGACAAGCGCCAAAAGACGAAGCTGAGCTGAAACAGCTGTTCGTTGATAATGGCGTAGAAGGTAAGAAGTTTGATGCGGCGTACAATAGTTTCGCCGTAAACTCAATGCAGAAAGGTTTTGATAAGCAATTCTCTGCTAGCACGTTGAGAGGGGTTCCGGGTGTGGTTGTGAACAATAAATACATTGTTTTGGCCAACGAAATTCGTACTTACGACGAGTACAATCAATTAGTTAATTACTTATTGACGCTGTAACTATAAATAGCATCGATACTTAAAAATGGCGACGGTAGAGTCGCCATTTTTTATGCTTATCACTTTCGTATTATCTAAGAACGCTTGTACATGCTTGAGTCGGAACACTAGTCATAAATATGGCATGCGGATAAAACAAGCTAGCAGCAGTGATTGCAACATTACATGGCTGAGCAATCGTGGTTTTAATCACATTGGTAAGCACAGCGCCTGTATTATTTACTGTTTGAGCGGCGGCTTGTTGTGCCTGGTAAGACACGCAACCTGTCGTTGCATTGATCATCGCAGTGCTAAACAAAAGTTTGCGAAAAAACATATTCATATCCTTTGTGAATGCTTTGAATTACTTATATGTGGATTGATTCATAAATGAAACAAAACAGTGTTCAAAATATGTGTGCATTCACGAAATGAACATTGTTTTATAAAAAGACGTTTTTTTGTGATCTTAGTACTGGACAGACCAGGTTATGAAACTAAAGCCAATCCGTGCATTACGATTACGCCGAAGGTCAGTTTGCTCCTCATTCCTTGATATCCCTTGGGCTCGGCGTCTTGTTCGACTTTCCTCACGAGCTTTTCTGCATACCAAACAGCAAGATACCCAATTGCTAAGAGTAGGGTAGCGACCGCGTAATGTTTGTGGCCCTGCAGTAATGCGCCCCAAGCCAGTAAGACAAAAAGGTTGCTGAGAATTAATACATTTCGGCTAAGGCGGTGGTAGTAATGCTCAATGCCATTACCCCAAAGGATGCCAGATAAAAAACTTAATATAACGGCGCTATATGCGATGAAAAATTGCTGACCACTTAAATTGAAGAGTGAGATGTCAGTGAAAATCAGCCCTAAACTAAACACAAATGGAACCAGGCTTAAGTAACCGAGTTGTAGCATGGTTGAGCGTGTTGTCATGGTCGTCACCTTACAATTGTTGCTCTATCATATTGGTAAGCGTAGTACTTGTCGGTGATGTGGAGCTTGGAAAAGTAGCAATAACTTTACCTTCAGAGCTAATCAGAAACTTGTAGAAGTTCCATTTTGGTTTTATGCCTGCTTGGTTAGTAATTTGGTTGAAGACTGGGTTCGCATCTACACCTAATACTGAAGAGCGAGCCATCATTGGAAAGGTTACCCCGTAATCGAGATAACAGACTTTCGCAGTGTTTGTTTCGCTTCCTCTATCTTGTCGAAAGTCATTGCTCGGGAAACCGATAACGGTGAAGTTTTGGTCTTTGTAAGTTTGATAGAGGGTTTCTAACTGTTCGAACTGAGGAGTGAAGCCGCACTGGCTTGCTGTATTGACGACTAGTAGTGTCTTTCCCTTAAAGCTTTCGCATAGATCGACTTCTTCCGTTGAGTTTAACAACCTTTGCTTACCTTGAAGAATATCAGGGCACTCAGATGCAAGAGCAAGCGAATTCATGGAGAGAAAGCTAACGAGAGCGGCGAGTTTCAGTAATCCTTTCATGGTGTTGTTCCCCTTGTTTTCAATAAGTATAACTACTCAAGTGCAAAGAGGATCGATCAAAAAAGCCGCACAAATGCGCGGCTTTTTTCAAGAGCTGAGATCTGACTATGCCAGTTTCAACTCGAACTGGTTCAGGTACATTACCATGTCTTCAATCGTCAGTACCGGCATGTTGTGCAGGCGACCGAATGCTACGATCTCCGGTGCCTTTGCCATCGTGCCATCTGGATTGGTCACTTCACACAGTACGCCAGCGGGTTGAAGCCCTGCCATTTGCATCAGATCAATCGTACCTTCTGTGTGACCACGGCGAGTCATTACACCACCTGGACGTGCACGCAGAGGGAATACGTGACCCGGGCGAGCAAGATCTTCCGGTTTTGCGTGCGGGTTTGCCGCCGTTTTAATGGTCGTTACGCGGTCTGCTGCTGAAACACCCGTTGTTACACCAACTTTCGCTTCAATAGAAACCGTAAATGCGGTTTGGTTTGCGCTGTTGTTGTTTACCACCATTGGAGGCAGTTCCAGTTTGTCTGCTTGAACATCTGTTAAGCACAAACAAACGATGCCGCTACATTCGCGGATCATCAATGCCATTTGCTCGTTAGTGAGGTGCTCGACTGAATAAATGATATCGCCTTCGTTTTCGCGATCTTCATCATCAAGAAGCAGTACGCCACGGCCTTCTTTTAAAGCGATAAGTGCGTTTTCAACGCGAGTAATTGGGTCGCCGAATTCGGCAAGTAGTGATGACTGATTCATGGTTAACTCCTAAATTTCACCAGAATCAGGGCGGTATGAGAGATCGCCGTAAAATACGATCAAAAAGAAGTGCACCAGCATTCTTAGCGATCTGACTCGCTATGCTGGTGTATTCTTATTCTCTTTCATCCGGACTATAACCGTCGGCTCTGGCATCTCACCAGATCTGCTGACCTCGACGAATCGAGCGCTCGCGGGCTCACTTGAAAAAGTATACCGCCGGTGGGGAATTTCGCCCCGCCCTGAGAACAATTAAAAATGTACCACTTCATCCAAGTTGTGAAGAAGTGGAGCTAGGATAGTACTGCGAACTGAATAGCTTGGAAAGTCGATTCCATCTGTATGATGGAAAAGTGTGCTATCGACGGAAATAATCTGTGCGAATAAAGTGATCAATCTGCTGCGGCACGAAGGTGTTGTAAATCAGGCTCGTATGCGTTTGCTTCACTTCGATATGATCTTGCATACCGTCCAGTCTTGTCTCTTCTACGGTAACGGTACCGTCCGACATGGTGTTGTCATTACGGATCAACAATGGGCGAGCGCCAATCGGCATCGTTCCTGCGATACTGCCGAGTTTTTGAGGGAAATCCCAGGCGTCATCATGTTTGTTTAATCCGTGGTGTGGCGAATTGCCTAAAATTGCACCCAATCCGAGATCTTGAATTCGACCTACAATGGACGCGCCTTTAAGAGGCGAACCGATAGCGACAACATGAGAGATTAAGTTAGTGCTCGGTTTTCTGTTGGCGAGATAGCGCTTAATCATCAAGCCCCCCAAGCTGTGTCCCACGAGCACGTTTGTGGTCAGTGGATTAAGCGAATGATCAATAGAATCAAACAGTGAAGACTCATCGATAGCAACAGTGTTATAGCTGAGTACTTGCGTTTCGTATCCGAGTTTTCTCAGCTTTTGGCTAAGAGGCTGCATGACCAGCCCATGCATATAAAGACCATGTAAGATGATGATTTTCATAATACCTCCTAGATTTATGACGTCGTAGATATCCTACTCTAATTGACAAGAAACTACTTGTGCTTTGTGGTGCCTATTTACGTTTTGCTGCAAAGTTTGACTGCTGTAGCAAGCGACTCAGCCCAGTAAATCCTGTACTTGTTGTTGCAATTGATGACGATTTAAAGACGCAGGACTTAACACTTCACCGATAACAACATCCACTTTTGACCAAAAACGAGTCGGTCGTTTTGTGAGAGCATGTCCGCCTTTATGGCTGAAAAAAGAACCCCAAAGCCCTTTTAACGCCATAGGGATGACAGGAACAGGGTTACGTTCAAGGATTTTCTCTACACCAGGGCGAAACTCACCCAATTGACCGTTAGACGTTAAACGACCCTCAGGGAAGATACAGACAACCTCACCGTCGTAAAGTGCTTGTTCAATCTCCTCAAATGCTCGTCGGTAAGTGTCGGCACACTTACGTGGAGAACAGATCGGGATAACACCGGCATGACGGAATACATATTTAAGAACAGGTAGCTCGCTGATGGACTTGTCCATCACAAAACGAACCGGGCGAGTAGAGGTTCCCATCAAAATCAATGCATCGACATAGCTAACATGGTTAGCCACGATTAACGCAGCACCTTGTTCAGGAATATGTTGGCGCCCCTTTACTGACACACGATACATACAATGGCTGAGTAAATAACTGATAAAGCGTTGTGTAAATTCCGGTACTTGGCGATAGACATAGATCGCCACGAAAAAGTTACTTATTGCCATCATGGTAAACAGTTCCACAATAGAAAGCTCTAGTACGCTGAGTACAACGATCGAAACCAAAGCAGACACCACCATAAACAACGCATTCATGATGTTGTTAGCAGCAATGGCACGTGCACACTCCCCTTTGTTTGAACGCGACTGGATGAACGCATAAAGAGGAACAATAAAGACACCGCCGCTTACACCAACAAGGAACAGGTCAATCATGACGCGCAGATGTTTGGATTCAGCAACGAAGCTTTGCACATCATAAAAGTGCACCGGAAGTGATGGATAGCTTGGGACTGCCCATAGCAAGTCGACGCCAAACACTGTCAGTCCAAGGATACCGAATGGCAAAATACCAAGCTCAACGTGGTTGAAAGAAAGTTTTTCACACAACCAAGAGCCTGTCGCGATACCAATCGAAAACAATGCCAACAGTAAAGAAACGACAGTGCTATCTGCGAACAAATGTTCGCGTGCGAAGTTAGGGAATTGAGTTAGGTAAGTCGCACCCATGAACCAGAACCAACTGATGGCAAGAATAGACATCCAGATGCCTCTCTGTTTTTTTGCCACTTTTAACGTGTTCTTTAAACCAGAAATCGGTTCAAATTTCGCTTTGTCATTCGATTGGCTAGGCATCGTTGGAATATTCACGCTGCTCATGAACCCAAGCAAAGACAAGGCAATCACGGTACAAGAAGCAATCAAGGTACCATTAGGAATGGCTAGCAGCAGGCCTGCGCTAAGCGTACCTATAAGAATCGAAAGAAACGTGCCCATTTCAACCCAAGCATTTCCTTTAACAAGCTCATTTGGTTTGAGCGCTTGTGGTAACAAGGCGTATTTCACGGGACCAAAATAGGCCGATTGAGTGCCTGTCATAAACAGCAGAACCAGCATCAGCATGGCACTTTGGGTGGCAATAGCGGTTGCTGCGCAAGACATGATAGCTAGTTCGATGAGCTTTAGACGTCGGATTAATTTGGCTTTGTCCATGCTGTCAGCGACGGCACCAGCATGCGCTGAGAATAGAAAGAAAGGTAGGATGAATAAGCCTGCCGCCAAATTAACGAATAGATTGACGGATATTGGTAGGTTATCAATTTGGCTGTATGTCACCATCAATAACAGAACGTTTTTGTAGATGTTGTCATTGAGTGCGCCAAGGCATTGCGTCACAAAGTAAGGAAAAAAGCGTTTTGAGAAAAACATACGGGCCCCGATTAAACAAAGTCGAATGAGATGGGAGCACTTTATGCTCAATGAACGATTAAACCAGCTTTCTCTTTCAAGTGACGTTGTATGCCACCAAAAGTAACGAAATTCGTTACTTTCATTTCCATTCGTTTATTGAGTTACTAATTCCGAGACTTCTGAGTAGGTTTTCTTTCCCATGGTTCAAACAGAGGGAACGTCCAACGACGCATCGCAATAATCAGAGAGGTGCCGTGTTTTTCGTCCATATCGAGAGAGCTATCATTTTGGCAAGCCTGATAAAACTCATCGATGACCTTTTGCAGTTTCTGTTGTAGCTTCTTGTTGGTTGGTACACTCATCAATCCTGTTGCCATGGAGAACTTTTCATCTTCACCAGAAAAGTAGCTTTGGAAAAAGGCGTCTTGAACTTGCTGTTGGAAGAACCGTTGAATAGGGCCGCCCATCTGCCACTTAAATGTCGGAGATATACGCAAACGAATTTTGTTATTTGGCTGCAAGTCGATGATGTTCAGACGATCCAAATGAGCAAGCTTTTGCACCAGTTCAAACTCATTGAAGGTGTATTGCTGAACGATTTGCTCAAACTGATAGCCATTTACAACACAGATTGCCACGAGTAGCAGGGCTTTATCATCAACCAACTGCTTTTCTTGCTCTAACGTTAGCGACTCTAGACCTTTATTGTGCGCAGCCGCGATCTTAAACAGTTCCGCCATTTCTAAACCAATCAATTGGCAAATGCGTTCTAAGCGTTCAAGACTAATGTGTTGACCTTCAGCGAGTAAACGTTTGACGCTTCCTTCACTTAAATCAAGGTGTTGTGCAACATCGGCATAATGCAGCCCAGCTAACTTTAGTTGGCGTTTAAGCTCTTTAATTAACGTATAGCTTTCTGACATTTACGCTGTTACCTCGTCGTGTAACTGCTCTAGGTACGTTTGCATAAAGGTTTTGCGTTTTTGCGCTTCGCGTCTTGCTGACTCTGTGTTCATGGTTTCAGCGATTTTGAATAACTTGGTTTGAAAGTGATCCAGAGTGAATTGTTTATCGTTAAGTTCACGTTCTTCGGCAAATATATCGCTGTCGTTGTAAAGTTGCGCGTTAAATTGAGTGCTGACTTGAATGCATCGCGTCACGCCAATTGCGCCTAAAGCGTCCAGACGGTCGGCATCTTGGACGATTTTAGCTTCCAACGTATTTGGCCTGATGTTTGCGCTAAAGCTGTGTGCCTCTATCGCATGAGCAATGGCATCATGATATTGCTGCGGATAATCGATACTCTCTAAAAATGCGACCGCTTTTTTGGCTGCGATGATTGAGCTCTCTTTGCGATTTGGGTGATCTTTCGGGTAAGTAAAGCAATCATGCAAATAGGCAGCCGGTAATACAATCGCGATGTCTGCATTTTCTTCTTTGCAGAGCTGTTTCGCTGTTTTGACCACGCGTTTTACGTGTTTAAGATCATGAGCTGCATCTACTTGCATCTCTTGCTGCATAAATTCCAAAAATTGCGGTTCTATCTGGCTTAATGACGTCATGGTTCATATCTACAACTAAAATGAAGTCAGAAGTATGCCCAACGCTTAGAATAATTTCCAAGTGCGATGGTGTAATTGAGATTCAGCCACCAGAACCTTGTGCAACGTTTGGTACTGAGCCGTTTTATATGGCCTTTCAATGTGTTCAGTGGTTTATGAGACAAGAATAGACAGAGCGAGCAGTGATGTTTACCAGTAGAAAAAAGGCCTGACGATGTCGTCAGGCCTTTTTCGTCACGCCGATCTTTTTAGCGTTTGAACGTTACTTGCTCTGCTTGTTCAAGATGAATATGAGTCGTCGCAGGCTGTGTTTCTGCAATCACTTTACCGTGACGAACAGAGTAGCGAACCGGCACTTGGCGACGTACTGCGTCAAAACCATTTTCTGCGGGAAGAATCAGTAAACTACCTGGTTTGCCTTCTTCAATACCGTGCTTGTCTTGAATGTTCAGTGTACGTGCTGAATTGGTGCTGATCAGATCCAGTGAGTTGTTGATTTGGTCGTAACCCATCACATGACACACGTGCAGACCCATATGCAGCACTTGCAGCATGTTTGCAGTGCCTAGTGGGTACCAAGGGTCAAATACATCATCGTGTCCAAAGCAGACGTTGATGTTGGCATTCAGCATCTCTTTCACTCGTGTTACGCCGCGACGTTTTGGGTAATCATCAAAACGGCCTTGTAGGTGAATGTTCACCAATGGATTTGCCACGAAGTTGATACCGGACATGCGTAATAAACGGAACAGGCGAGATGCGTATGCACCGTTGTAGGAACCCATCGCTGTGGTGTGACTGGCCGTGACTTTATTCCCCATATCAAACTTGTGCGCTAATGCTGCCAGTGTTTCAACGAAGCGAGATTGTTCGTCATCGATTTCATCACAATGCACGTCGATCAGGCGGTCGTATTTTTGCGCTAACTCGAATACGTAGTGCAGCGATTCAATGCCATATTCGCGTGTGAATTCAAAGTGTGGAATCGCGCCAATCACGTCCGCACCTAATTTGACGGCTTCTTCTAGCAGCTCTTTGCCATTTGGGTAAGAGAGAATTCCTTCCTGCGGGAAGGCGACGATTTGGATATCTACCCATTCTTTCATCTCTTCACGCACTTCTACCATCGCTTTTAGGGCAATTAGGGTAGGGTCTGAAACATCGACGTGGGTACGAACGTGTTGTACGCCGTTTGCTATCTGCCATTTTAAGGTTTGTTTTGCGCGCGCTTTCACGTCTTCAATCGACAGCATTTCTTTGCGCTCAGCCCAACGTTCAATACCCTCAAACAATGTGCCAGAGATGTTCCAGCTAGGCTCGCCTGCGGTTTGAGTTGTATCTAAGTGAATGTGTGGCTCGCAGAAAGGCGCAACCGCCATACCGCCTTCAGCATCGATGATGTCACCGTTATGACTAAGCTCCACATCGTTGCTTTCAATGCGCTTGAATTGACCATCTTCAATCAAAATTTGCTGCAGACCTTCTTGTCCTTTTAGCGTTACGTTTTTGATCAGTAGTGTTGTCATGATGGTTCCTTACGCTGGCTGTGTAGCCAGTGCTTTTTTGTTAAGAATAGGATTAAGAATCAGGAAGCTAATTGCGCCGCCAAGTACAGCGTTAATCGGCACTACGCCAGGCAGGAAGTGTCCCGCACCAACGCCAATCACGACAGCGATAATGCCAGCCCAGTTAACGTTTTGGAATTGGGCGGCTTCAAAGTTTGCGTAGCGTTTACGGTTCGTGGAGAAGTCAGCGATGATCACACCGCCAATCGGTGGAATTGCCAAAGATAAGAAGGTCAGCCAGCCAACAAAGTTATTGTAGAGCCAGAGAGCGCAAAGTGTGCCAACAAGACCGTTCGCCATTGAGATGTATTTACTTGGTAAGCCTGTGATGTTGGAAAATCCAAGACCCGATGCGTAGAGCGCGTTGTCGTTGGTCGTCCAGATGTTCAAGCCAAGAACGATGATAGCTGGAATAAGAAGACCTTGCGCGATCATCACTTCAGAGATGTCTGATTGACCCGTCACCGACGCACCTGCCGCGCCAAAGATAAACATTAACGAGTTACCGATGAAAAATGCCACCATGGTGATCATCACGGCGCTGCGCGGCTTTTTACCAAAGCGCACGAAATCTGCCGTTAATGTACCAGCACTGACAAAAGAGCCGACAACCATCGCGAGAGCTATTGAAAAATCGAGTGGCTCGGTTGGTTGAACTTGTTGTAGTTCGCCAATACCACCAACGCTATTTACTGCCTCGATGACAGAGTAGCCGCCAAGTAGCGCAATGGCAGGAACGGCAATTGCTGACAACACCATCAGTGCGGAGATGCCAAAGTAAACGGTCGCGGTCATGAGCAAACCGGATACAAGGATCAACGTGTTGGTATCGATGCCCGTTGCTTTATGCACCGGAATCGCAAACATCGCGACACCAACTCCAAACCACCCAACTTGAGTACCGCCAAGAAGAGCAGAAGGAAGCCAAGAGCCTTTAGAACCAAAAGAGAAACGAGCAAGAAGGTGAGTAGAGAGACCAGTAGAAGCGCCGATGTAACCGAGGAAAGAAGTGTAAATACCGAGGATTAGGTTACCGATGAGAACAGCGAGGAAAAAATCATTAAAGGAGAGCCCAGTACCGAGAGAACCCCCAGTCCACATACTTGCGGAGAAAAAAGTGAGTCCTAACATCACCATTGTAAGTGATGCCACGCCTTTTCTGGCCGTGTCGGGAACTGGTCCAAGACTGTAGTTATTGTCTCCAGCCATTATTACCTCCGCACATTGAAATGTTAAATTATAGCACCTGGTTTTCAGGCAAACGGCGCGTATTATCGTGATGTAAATTTAATAGTCAATGATAAAATTGCAGTTTAAACGTTTGCTTGGTTTTTGATGTCTATTTTTTATTTTAATAACAATGGCTTGATTTTTTTCTTATAAAGGTAAAAAGTTTGTTTTTACGTGTTTTATATGATTTATAGACAGGTTTTCTATGTGAAATGAATGTTTTGAATTGCTATTTATGTTTATGGATTAAATTTATCTATAACTCTAGATTGTTCAGTCGATTTCTATGAAAAGAAAACGATTTCATGATGAGGTTTTTGGTTTGGACGTTATTTGTTCTTTTTTGGGTGTGTTTTCTTGGTTTTATTTTGTTTTGGTGATTTATTTTTGTTGAAGCTGGTATTTCTAATGGCTTAGTGGGCGAATATTTGAATTTTATAAACAGTAAACAATCTGTTGTGGGTAAGAAAAGTACAACCGAGCTCGGTCAGAGGATAAGAGGGCAATAGCCACATAAAAAAATAGCCAACCGCAAAGAGTGCGATTGGCTTATATACATGTGAACAAAATCAAGTTCACTAACAACGTCAGTTGGCTAGGTGACCCTCGGCTTAAGAAGGGTCGATTTATATAATGCAGTTACTGTGCCAACTTTAATATGCCCTAAAATACGTAGTTTCTGTGACATGCGTTGCTTAAAGTTTGAGTAATGTTTGCAATTTGCAACTGCGTTATGCAATTTGACTCTATTATGCTAATGATTGATTAATAAACAATGAACCTTTTAAAGCATGACTAAACTCGCCGTTCCTAAAAAGGCGAAAAAACCAACGACATCTGTCACTGTTGTTAGAATCACCGAGCCAGCCAAAGCGGGGTCCAATTTAAACTTATCCAGAATAATGGGAATCAGCACACCAAATAAAGCTGCGGTAATAATATTGACGATAATGGCCAGCGCGATGGTTCCCCCAAGAACCGGAGATTGAAACCACAATCCGGCGAGCCCGCCGATGATTAACGCCCAAGCAATGCCGTTCAGAGAGCCAATACCCAACTCATTTTTCAAAAGCTTGAAGCGGTTACCTGGGGTGATCTGATTAAGCGCCATCGCACGAATCATTAGAGTGAGCGTTTGGCTGCCAGCAATGCCCCCCATGGATGCAACAATTGGCATGAGCACCGCCAAAGCCACCACCTGCGCAATTACATCTTCAAATAGTCCGATAGTGACAGACGCCAAAATCGCAGTAAGCAGATTGATGCCTAACCAAACACCGCGCTTTTGCGAGCTTTTTAATACTGGTGCAAACAAGTCATCGCCTTCATCCATACCTGTACCGGCCATCAAACGTGCTTCGTAGATTTCACGCTGTGTACTCAATGCAAACTGCCAATCGACTTCACCGATCAGTGTTTGGTCTGCATCAGTTACAGGGAGAGCGGGCAGTGTGCTGTGTTCTAATGCCTCTACCGCTTCAGGAAGCATCATTTTACTGTCTAGAACCGTCACTGCCTCAATAACGAGTGTTTTTAAGCGAATATCGGGGTCACCACGTAAGATATCGAAGTAATTGACCGTTCCACGATACTGTTTATTACGATTAATCAGATATACCTGTTGAGGCGTGTCGTAGCTATAGCGCTCCATTAACTGCTTAGCTGTCCCAATCGTAATGTTGAAGGGAAGGGTGATGATCTTACGTTCAGCCCAGTGGCCGAGTTCTTCATCAGCATACTCGTTTGCTTGATCGTAAAGTTCCAACTCATCTTTTTCTATCAACGAGAGCGCTTCGTTTATGATCGACTCTGGTAACGAATCGGCCCATTCGATGAGCGATAAGTTGTCGAGTTTAGCGAGAGTGAGTTTTAGCTCGACTTCAGATAACGCGTTGATGATAGAGAAACGTACGTCCGCACGCATTTCCGTTAACACGTCGATATGTAGCTCTAGTGGTAAAGCTCGCCATAAGCGAACACGATCGTCGATTGGAAAGGCTTCTAGAATCAGGGCAACCGCGCCGGGCTCGAGGCCCGCTTCAATAGATTCATTGAGCGTTGCGACTTGATCCGCTTCTTCGGCTTGGCCAATTTGCTGGATTAGAGTGGAGAGATCTTGAAACTTGCTCACCGAGTACCCCGATAGTTAATTCGTTTTATGGAAGTATGGCATGTTATTGAGATGCACAACTATGCACCTTAACCTTGCTCAAGGTACTTGAAAGTAACAGAAAAACAATAGGCTATTCGCTGTTGATGGTGAGATATGGCTGTACCAATTGGCGAATGTTCACTTTTGCGCCAATACGGGCTGCCAGCAAGTACATTCCGCCGATTTTTCTGTGTAAAAATAGGGCATCTGCTGGTGGAGTATGCCAGTATTCTTGCTCCATGCTTAGAATGGTGCCAGCCTCGCGAAGCTTTTGTGCTAAGCCGCTGGCTTTAAAGTCATAAGGCTCATCAACTAACATCGGTTCACATGCCATTTTCACTAGATCGAGAATCGCTTGGCGTTGGTCTGGAAGGATGGTTTGGCTGAAGAAGCCTATTTGTTCAAGCGCATTATTCAAGCCTTGTTCGTCATTGTTAACGACAGATGCGAAAGCTTGGCGATAACCAGTGCTGAACCGCTCGCTGTACTCTCGAGTGGCCCCGAAATCTAGCAAGCCGATTTGACGAGTGTTTTCGATATATAAGTAGTTGGCGAAATTTGGGTCGGTTTGTACCATCTTAAATTCGAACAGCTCCCTGAACAGTAATTCGAGTAGGCTGTGCATGACAAAATCTCGCGTACTCTGATCATAATGTTCGATTTGCTCAATCGGGCTACCATCAATGAATTCCATCGCGAGAACGGAGTCTGAGCAACTTTCAGTATGAATCTTGGGCACCACAAAATGAGGGTGCTCCTTCAAAGCGTCATGATAACGAATGGCAAATTGTGCCTCTCGTGCGTAATCGGCCTCGTCATGTAGCTGCTTTTTCGCTTCTTCGAGCAATCCTTTGTAGTCGACAGACTCGGGAATCAACCCAACGACCTTGAGCAGTGTACCGACATTATCGACGTCGCTATCGATACTTTTCCGTATGCCCGGATATTGCACTTTGACGGCTAGGTTATCGCCCGCATCGCTGTAGGCTTGGTGCACTTGTCCTATTGATGCACTGGCGATTGGTTTGAAGTTAAATGACAGAAACTCAGCTTTCCAATTCGTTCCTAGCGAACTTTCCATTACTGCGTTGAGTTGTTTTGCAGGCATTGGGTCTGCGTTGGAACGAAGACGGGAAAGAATATCGGCAAGTTCAGGTTCTAAAACATCACCAGCATCCATTGATAGCATTTGACCAAGCTTCATTGCAGCGCCACGCAGGTGAGCAAGTTGGTCAGTTAAGCGCGCGATGTTCTGTGGCGTCAGCAAGAGGTCTTTCGCTTTTGGTTTGTTGCCTTTGGCTATCTGCTTCGTGCCTTCTGCAATCACATTGCCTGCGACACGGGTAGCAAGTGAAGCGAACTTGCTGAATCTTGAGATGCGATGGGTAGGTAGGCTTCTTTCCTTTGCCGACATGAATCTTCTCCGCTATTTACTAACTAATTGTTATACGGGAAAAGGATATGTTTGGATACAAATGAAAAGAAAACCGCCAGCGTAACTGGCGGTTTGCGAGTTTAGATAGAGTAGAAGAAGTACAGTTGAGACTTCATTCGGATGATGATCCCGCGAATCACATCTAAGAAGGCCATGAAGCCTATCGGTTTTTCACCGCTGACCCATGCGAGGCCAACAGAGCCAACAGGGATGTCGTAGCCTTCTGGCTCATCAATCTTAAGACGAACAAAGTGGTGTTTGTTCTGTAAGTTCTTTCCAGTGGTGACACGTACGGAATCATCGAAACCCAGTAGATTACCTTGTGACTCACCTGTTGCTTCAACAATGCCTTCGACGGTCGCTGAGAAGATCTTACCTGGGTAAACGGACGAAGAGAATTCCGCTGGCTGACCCGGTTTGATGTTACGAATCGCTTGGTGGTTCACTCGCATCAGTACGTACTTCTCGTTGGTGTACATATTAATACGTGGCATCGCTGATACGCGCTGACCTTCACGCAGGATAAAGTTAGTTACAAAGCCATCACTAGGTGCATGCACTTTGGTGCTGTTCAAATCCCATTGTGCTTTTGCAATTTGCTCTTCCGCTTGACGCAATTCAGCCTGCTTCGTTTCAACCGCTAACTCCGCTTTATGAATCGCCAGCTTCGCACGTGAAATATCGACTTGTTTCTTCTTGATTTGAGATTCAAGAGTCAACACATTGTGGCGAGCCATGTCTACTGTGCTCGACTGTTTGTCGATGTCGCTTTCCGTGATGGTGTTTTGCACCACTCGGTTTTGCTCAACATAGCGAACTAGCATCTTTTTCTGCAATTTGTAGTCAACTTTCGCCGCTTCCAACTGGCTCTTTGATGTTTCTAGATCTTGCACTAGCGCTTCGTGGTTAGCTTCTTCAATCTCGATGTCGCCTATTGCTGTAGCTAATGCAACGCGAGCAGAATCAGCGGATACGTTCGCTTGATTTAATGCGATGTTGTATTGCGTTGGGTCAAGTTCATAAATGAGCTGACCTTCTTTAACTTGCTGATTCGGCTCAATGTAAATGTGGTCAACTTTACCTTTTACATTGGTTGAATCTGGACGCAATTGGATGTGTGGCGACTGCACGACAGAACCGCCGGATAAATCCATCGGGGTGAAGTTAATCAAACCTACCCAGACGAACATTAGCCAACCCAAGCCGCCAAGATAAGCGAACGATTTGGTTGCTTTGTTCCAAGGCATGCCAACCAAACGCAACAGATAGATGAAGAGTGCCCATACCGCTAAACCTTCTAACATTATGCTTCCTCTTTTGGCTGTGTTTCTGTTTGCGGTTTACTTTTCCATGTATCACGCAGATTGATGATGGCTTTTTCCATATCAACGAATGCAAAGATCACGGCTAGCACCCAAACCCAGTGCCAGACAAACCCTATCCAGGTCAGCGCAGTGATGAGCCCTATCTGATGATGGTCTTTGCTGTGTGCTTTATTGATAGGCAATTCATGGATTTTCCAAAAGCCGTAACACGCGCCCGCGACACTCGCAATTAAAACGACAGCAGCGACAACATGTAACGCCGTATCTGCGCCTGTACCGACAAACGGGACACTCAGTAAACTCATTAAACACTCCTCTATCAAACTGTTGGCGTATTGTGATCTGAATTTGATTTGCGGCTTTCTTTGTGACAGATTCAATCACTACAGGATTAAATTTGATGTGATTGGTTATGAAAACGGTTCGGTTTATTCGCGCGATGGGCATTCTAAACATGCATAACCTCGCGTTATCTAAATACAATTTGGACTCGGATGAGTTAGGGATCCCAGCATCGGTGTTTCGTAACCCAATGACACTGATCCCGCTAAAAGCCGTTGCGGAATGGTACCGTTGTGTTGAACAAGCCAGTGGTGACCCGGATGTGGTGTTGAGTCTCAGCCGAGGTATTGAACTGCAAAAGCTAGGGCCAGTGGGACGCTGGTTATTCTCCGGCAATGATTTAGCCAGTACCATTCGGCGAGTGAATTATGGTGTGAGCAACCTACAATCAGGGGCGTTTTTTGCTGGCGAACAGTCGGGTAAAATCATCAAATGGACTTACCACAACCCGTTTATAGAAACGTCAGTAAAGGTGCACGATAGTATCCGCTGTGCGGTATTTATGATTAAGGTGTTACGCGAATTTCTTGGCAAAGATTACCAGCCTTTACGTGTCAAGGTTTCAGGCTCGAGAAAAAATACTGAGCGATACCGGGAATATTTCGGCTGCGAGGTGGAATGGAGTCAGCCAAAAACAGAGATATGGATCCCGGGAGATGACCGACTAGCTTCTCGCCAAGTGAGCCATCGAGAAGACAGCCGTCTAGCGATGAGTTTTTCCGATTTGGATGATTTGCTTAATATGCCCGACCCAGAAGATGAGTTGAAAGTGATTTATGAAGTGGTGAATTACAGCAGCCATTATGGATTGCCAACGTTAGAGCGCGTGTCTTCTCTGCTTGATTTATCTGAACAGCAGTTTCAACGTCGTTTGCATAAATTAGGGCTCAATTTTTCGACGGTTTCTGGCTATGTATTGAGTAATATTGCAGCTGGTTTGTTGAGTAAGCGCGTGAGTATTGATGACATTGCCACGCGCCTTGGTTACACCAATGTGGCGAGCTGCAATCGTATGTTTAAGAAACATCGTGGATTAACGCCCAAGCAGTATATGGGAAGATTAGAGAAGTAGTGCTCCACTTATTTCTATGAGTACAAGCAATAAAAGCCCTCAAAAAAGTAGAGGGCTTTGTTTTTTGTGTGTTGTTGTTTTATGTAATGGCTATTTTTTAGGGCGCCAACTTAGTGCACTTGCAACAGCGCCGATGGCAACTACATCCTTTTTTTGTTCGCTAAGTTCAGGGAGCATCTGTACCGCAATGGTACCGTTCGTCTGCACAGCGGCAATTTCTTGTGTGCCTTCCTTAAAGCTATAACCCAATGGAATGTCTACCGCCATCATGGCGTCAGGACTAGTATGTACAGTTTCTACATTAAAGTGGGTGCTACCAATACGCACTATGCCTGTCTCTTTTTTCTCAAAGCTGATGTCGATGAGAGCCGATTTTGGCTCCATCGCAAACTCACCGACTTTTTTACCATCTTGAGTAATGTCACAGGTGTAAGGATCATTCCCACCAAAATCGACGCCCATGTAGTTAACCGACATACCGCCTCCGGTGCAGTTCAAAAGCCAAGTTTCCCCGCTGTCGATACGAGTCACTTCTGCGCCCATTGAACCTTCTTTGAAAGAGATACGGTTAAACCAACTTGAGTTAGAAGCACTGCGTGAATACTTGCCTTTGTACTTACCAGCAAAATCAAAATGGCCATCTGCACCGAATCCCCAAAAATCACCGTCGGTTTTGATCAGCATTTCTGGTTGTGCTTTTACGGCATCAGTACGATCCATGACGGCTAGGCCACCACAACCAACAAGGAGCAAGGGAGCGAATAGAATAAGTTTCTTCATGTTTTTCATTGTTTATAGCTTGGTTACATCTAGGGTTTGGTCGGTGAATTGGATGTTCTGAATGTCGTACAACTCGTCAGTGCCTGTATTTGGGCACTCAACAGAAACACTCTTTGCTTTGATAACAGTACATTCCGCCAGTTTGTGTGGCACGATATAGGTGTTGATACCGCCTTCACCATAAATGCTGTTGTCTTTGCTGTTGCCTTCAAAAGTATTGTTTTGATCATTACCGATCACATTCATCGCGTCGTCGCCAATGATCTTCACTTTTGTTAGCCACTGAGATTTGTAGGTGTACGCTTCTATCAAACCGTCTTTGTTGGGAGCCATACGGAAGGTAGGTACTGTGCCTGGATTTGTCTTTTCGGTGTAGAGCTTGACGCCCGCAGAGTCGATATTCGCGGTATATTGCAAGTATCCGTGGAATAAGCCACTGATCCAATCAACGGCTTGTGGATCTTGGGTTTGCATTTCTTCACGCGTTAACGCTTGGTAGCCATCTAAACCATGTCCGTTTGCTTTTGCTACGCCCATGTACGCTTCAAAAGCGGCAGCAAAATATTCGTGAGAATATGAAGGGCCCGTTTGTTTCACACTTTCAGGATCGAAGTCGTCCGATTTCCAATCGTCCCAGTCATACTGAGTAGGGCGCCACACCGTCGGTTTGCCCGATTGAATATCGTTATAGATGCTTAACGCATGAGCTTGAATGTCATTTTGCAGTGCCGCAGTCGCCGTGTTAGGTGCAATACCTTGCGCTTGGACCAAGTGTAAAATTTCTTCAAAAGCGGCGTCTCGTTCGGCTTTTTTACCAAGATTGGCGCAGTAATCGGCAAAATTACTCATGTAATGGCAATCGCCTTCAACTGTCAGTTCTCGATACATTAAAGATTGGCTATTCCTTAGCCAGTTTGGTGTTTCTTCACTAGTTACTAATGTTGACGCGATAGATGTGACAAGTGTATCCATATCATCTTCGTTAAGTACGATCATGCTTACAACAAACTTTTCTAGAGAACTCGTATCAAAAGAGTGTGCTAAGCCCGAGTTTGTAACTGCATCGTTCAATTTGTCTTGGCGAATCAGTTCGTTGATAAAGATTTTGGTTAACATCTCATCATTCTGTTCGTCGTTTTCGGTCAGCATTAATGTGGCATCACGCTCGGCTAATGTCTTAGCGATAAGAGACTTGTCAGCACCGTACTTAGAGTCTGGTTGGTTTGTTAGAAGGTGTTGGATGATTTTGGCTGCACGAAAGATTTTTTCATTATTCGCACCGTCATCAACGGCCACAATGTGAAATGTATCGTTGTTGTTTGCTTCGGAAAGGGAGATTTTCACATAGTGGGTGAAGCCCGCATCAGCAGCCACTTTTAACTTGGCCGGAAACTCTGTAGAAACGACAGTTGGGATTGTGACAGTGCTCAATGTTGGCACTGGTGGTGTTGGAGGTGTCGTTGTCGATGGTTTCGAATTAGATTCACTGCCGCCACAAGCAGTTAGACTTATCGCGCAAAATATGGCTAAAGGTGTTAATTTGGAATATCTCATTTCATGTTACTCGTAGACTTTATTAGAGCAAGAAACTTAGAAGCAACATAAAGTCCTGTCTATATAAGCAAACTAAGTCATATATGTTGGTATTGTTTTTTGGTAAGACCTATTATTCGATACATTTGAAAATATAGTGGATTTTTATTCCGAATTTTATTTTCTATGTGAAGCTATATTCTGATAATGAATAAAACCTCAGGTTATTGCATGGCTTTAGGGGTATAGAATGATTAGGATTATCGTATATGTATGGTTTGTAAGCGTATGTAAGCCTGCGTTTTATTAAAATTATCATTTAAGTAGGTTGCGCAGTATAGGACGAGCGATATACTCCCTCCATCATATTGGTGGAGTAAATGATTCATGGTGGGTAATACAATCTTACTGGTAGAAGACGACTCAGAGATTGCTCGATTAACCAAAATGTACCTCGAAGCCGAAGGATATACGGTAACTGTCATCGATAACGGTCAAAATGCATTAGAAACGATTAAGGGGCTCAAGCCGGACCTAGTGCTGTTAGATTTGATGTTACCAGGAAAAAATGGCGCAGAAATATGTCAAGAGGCGCGTAAGTTTTATCATGGTATTATCATTGTTTTGACTGCGACCGATGATGAAATGAGCGAGGTGAGCTTATTTAAGTTTGGTGCTGATGATTACCTTACCAAACCGATAAAAGGCAATATCCTTCTCGCCCGTATTGAAGCAGCGTTGCGTCGCTATTGTCGTCAAGTTGATATCGTTGAAGAAGAAAAGCTGAGCCGATATGGCATTAGTCTTTGTCTTCGTCGCTCCCAAGCATTTTATTTGCAAAAAGATATTGGTTTAACGAGTTCTGAGTTTGAAATTTTAGAGCTCCTGATGCTGAATGTCGATAAGCCAGTATCTCGTGAATCATGTTGCCGTCTTGCCCGAGGCATTGAATACTGTATTACTGATCGTTCGATTGATATGCGTATATCCTCACTAAGGAAGAAATTCTCTAAGGCTCATATCCATACGGCTACCATTAAAACCATACGTCACCACGGCTACATGCTGACAGGTAAATGACGCATGTTTTCCCTGTTTACTCGTCTATATGTGGGGTTAGTAACTGGCCTTGCGCTGACTGTTGCTTTGTTTCTCTTTATGGGGGAAGAGTACATGCGCAAAACAGAAGTCGGTGTTTTTTTGAGTGACGGTGCTTATTTTGTCGATCAATACATTGAGCAACGAGGCACTCCGGATTCTCTCTACAAGAAGTTAACCGAAAACGGCAAGCAAGATTTCTTTATCTTTGATTTAACATTGGTTGAAAACTGGGACGGATCACCGCCTTGTCGAGATTGTAATCTGCTGTACCGTATGCAAGGGATACCTGTTTATCTTATTGATGGCAGTACCTATGCTGCGGTATTCCCTTTGCCTAACACTTCGAAGAGTTTAGTTTTCAAAGAAAAAACGGATTTCTTTAGCCCACACGTTGATTGGAATGAAGATTCTGAGATTGTATTTATACTTACTCTACTTTTGGTTGTTGTATGCAGTTTAGGCATTATGGTTTACATACCTGTACGACGTCTTGACCGCCAAATTCGGCAACTAACGGCTGCGCAACAACAATTTGGTTCTGGTGAGTTGAATACGCGAGTCGAGCTAAAGCAATTTTCGCAACCCGTGAAAGAGCTCGCCCAAGGCTTCAACTGCATGTCTGAAGAGATTGAGAGACGAGTGCGCCAAACACACATCTTTACTCAAGCTATTCCTCATGAAGTGCGCACTCCGCTGAGTCGTATTCAGCTAGCGACGGATTTAGCTCGACGCACGAGTGGTGAAATGCAGGCAGAGTTACATGACGATATTGAACGATACGTTGATGTCGTGACGGATTTAACGTCCGACATTGTCATGCTGTCTCGCTTGAGTGTGAAAAACCACTCATGGATCGATTCTGTTGAAACCATGGAACTGCCACTTTGGTGTAAAAGCCGCATGAATTACCTAGGCTTAGAGTCCGCCATGTTGAGAGCAGAAAATAAACTCGCGAACCAATTGATTCACTTTCAGCCTACTTTGGGTAACCTTGTCCTCGATAATTTACTGCAAAACGCCAAGCGTTATGGTGAGTCCTGCGTTGAGGTGACGATTCGAACGGTAGCGGATTGCTGGAGCATCGATATTGAGGACGATGGTCCGGGCATCCCTGAGGCGATGCGAGAAGAAGTATTTATGCCATTTTCGCGCTTAGACAAAAGCCGCAACGCCGACATGAAAGGCTTTGGTTTAGGGCTTGCCATCGCTACCAGTGCAGCGCGGCAACTGGGGTGGGAGCTTTCTGTCGGCGAGAGTTACTTAGGCGGCGCACGTTTTACGGTGCTTATTCCTGCCAACGGTTAGAGTAGGCACTGCGGTAGTCTGGCTCTGCGATACCTTCATACAAATCGTCACAAGCTTGCAGCGGACCTACGACGGTTTGGTAGGGTAGGACACCTGCCCAAACAGGGATGTCCATGTCTTCCGCATCGTCGTTGACGCCAAAATTGCTGATTTTCACCGATGCTTCTGTGAGTGGAATACGCAGCAGCATGGTGGCTTTGAGTTCTTTTTCATTACTCAAACGGACTTGTTCTGTTCTCCCCGGAGCGATCTGTTCAATAAAGTGATTCAGCAACCTGTCTTTCTCTTGGTTATCTTCCACCACCTCAAACTGGCCAAAGACCACAGCACTGCGATAATGCGCACTGTGGTGAAACGCACTTCGAGCCAATACCCAACCATCAAACAAAGTAAAGGTTAAGCACGTTTGCACTCCTTGTTTGAGTGAGCGTAACAGTCGACTGTTGTTGGCACCATGGATATACACGTAATCATCGACACGCCATGCCAGCATAGGGATGACCACAGGGCCTGACTCGTTGGTTATCGCAATATGAGCGATTAGGCTGTCATCTATGATGGCGTGCAGTTTGCTAACATCAGAGACGGCTTTATGTGCGCCTTTCTTAATTTGCGTTCTATTGGTGTTGGATAGCATTTTCTCTCCTTGTTTGCTCACGATTACGAGCGATTGATCCTCATTCTTTGATTGCAATGTAGCGTTTAACTGGTAGCTTAAAGAGAGCCAGTTTTAACTAATGGATGGATCCAGTTTGTCTTTGATTGATATCGGTGACCTGCATTTAAAAGACAGTGAAGGAACGCGTCAGCAAGCGTTGTTTTTGGCTATTCGCAAGAAAATTGTTCAAGGACTGTGGGTGAAGAATGGGAAGCTGCCTTCTACGCGGAAGCTTTCACAAGAGCTTAATCTAAGTAGGAATACCGTGATTTCTGCCTACGAACAGTTAGTGGCGGAAGGGTACTTGAACAGCCAAAAAGGTTCTGGCTTTTATGTTGCCGTAGAACTGCCAGAGCAGTACTTGCCTGAACCTAGTTCAGTTCAGAGAGACTCATCACCGAAAGCTCACTTTGATATCAACCGCGCATTTGCACCGGGTGTGCCGGATTTGGACGCATTTCCGATGGCGCAATGGCAAAAGTTACTCACTCGCCATATGTCTCGTACTTGCTTGTTGGGGAATCAAGATATTCAGGGTAGTTGGGCATTGCGCTGTGCTTTAGCTGACTACCTCGCATCAAGCCGTTCAGTGAATTGTTCTCCAGAGCGCATTATTATTACCTCTGGGGCGCAGCAAGCGTTGTCGATTGCGACGATGGTAGTGCTCAAACAAGGTGATAAGGTTCTGATGGAGCAACCAGGTTACGCGCAAATGCGGAAGTTGATTCAGTTCCAAAACTATCAATTTGAGCCTTTGTTCGTAACAGAGAAATTAGGTTTTGATGTGGAAGCGGTGACCTCAAGCGATGCCGATGCGCTGTATATTACACCAAGTAATCAATATCCGATGGGTACCACACTCAATACCGAGCAAAGAGGAAAGATCATCAACTGGGCGGTCGAACAATCAAGTTGGATCATCGAGGATGATTATGACAGCGAATTTCAGTTTGCTCATCGTCCCTATACCAGCTTACAGGGGCTAGCAGCTCAAATGGGTCGAGATGATCGTGTGTTGTATGTGGGTTCCTTCAGTAAAGTGATGTTTAACGGATTGCGGCTTGGCTACCTTGTAGTTCCTGAACGTTTAGTAGAGCAATGCTTAGTGGTTAAGGATGCGTTAAGTGGTGATTCGCCGACGCATACACAAGAAGCATTGGCAGACTTTATTACTGAAGGTGGGTTATTACGTCATATTCGAAAAATGCGTCGACTGTACAAAACTAAGCATGAACAGATGCATGTATCCATTCAACAGCATTTTGGCGACCGTGTTTGCGTCGTTAGCCAAGCGGCGGGGCTTCATGTTACGTTGAAATGGCAAGACGGTATGGATGAGCAGCGTTTTATAAAACTAGCAGAGCATGAAGGGATCATCTTGCGACCTTTGAGCTATTATGAACACCCAGATTTTCAAGCACGTCACTGGCATGGTGCCGTGCTTGGTTACGGCAATATCGCGTTAGAGAACATAGACGCTAGTATCCAACGTTTAGCTCACATATTTCGAAATGGGAAGCGATGACTATTCAACTACACGTGTTTGTCGCTTATGTCGCCACTGTTTCCAAGGCAGTAAAAGTAGAGTAAAAATGCCAAGTGCATAAAACATTGACCAGCCTAAACATATAAAAACACCGGTACAAAGCAGTAGGGACAGTCCCGCAAGTGTTTTACCAAATCCTCGAAGCAATTTGAAAGCGGCTAACATCGCCAACATGTAAACCAGAACGAATACACTGTTTGCGAGTTTTAGGAAAAACTCCAGATCGAGCTGTGATAGGGTTCCTATCACACAAGATATCAATAATATACCGCCAACTAATATGGTGGCTGAGAAAGGGACACCACGACGCGAAATCTTGGCTAGTGGACTAGAAGGACGATGTTCACGAGCTTGAGCCCAGACCATTCGCGCTAGGCTCTGTGTGTATAAGTTAACGCTCGCGAAACAAGCGGAGAAACCTATCAAGCTGATTATCCATTTGGCTCCATCGCCTAGTAGTTGGGCACTAAGCCAGGGGATGGATGCGTTATCAAATTGAGCGTTACCATACGCGCCAAATTTTAAAATAACGACAGAGCATGCCCAATAGGTAGCCCCTGCTACAAAACAACCGACCACAATGGCAATAGGGAAATCTCTTTGAGGGTTTTTGAACTCTTCCCCCATATGGGCAAAAGCCTCTATGCCAACAAAACACCAGAACATCACGCCTAACGCTGCGGTAATAGGCCAAATTGACTCTTGTGTGATGGCGGGCATCACAAGATCGGCGCTGTTAACGTCGCCTTTCCATAAAAATGCGCCAACAAGTGCGAAGACACTCAAAGCAATAAGAGTTTGTAAATGACCTGATGATTTTGTGCCCATCAAGTTGACGAACACAAGAAGTACTACCGTGAGAACTTGTGCAAACAGATTGTTGCTAATAGGCTCTGGCAATATTTGTTGTAGGAAGCCTGCGGCGAGTGCAATCGCGGCCGGAACCCCTACCGGAATGACACTAACAAATAGCCAAGCGACACTACTTTCCAGTTTGGCGTTAAAGGCTTTGCGTACAAAAAAGGCTGTTCCGCCCGCGTTGGGGTATCGTTTACCCAGTTGAGCAAAAGTCAGCGCAATAGGACAAATCGCGATGAACAATAAAATCCAAGCCCATAGTGAAAAATGGCCAGCTATACCTGCTGCGATAGCCGGGATCATAAACAGCCCAGTTCCCATTAATGTGGTGGATAACTGTGCGATACCTGATGTGAGTGAAATGTCTTTTTTGAGCTCTTCCATGCGAATTGATTCATCCAATGTTATGAGGCTTATTACGAAAAAGCTTGTGGCTTCTGGTTATTTCGTTTTATGTGTTTAAGCGATGCTATTTATGTGCTGAGCACTTAAGTTGGGAATTTGATTTCAATGTGTTATCTATTTTCTGTTGAAATGGATAACAGCACTCATCTCATGCCCGCCAAATAGCATATCCAAAATGTTAATAACAAAATGATTTACTAAACCGTCAATATGACGGTTGTTTTAAATAATTCCAACAAAATGTTGGTTTCTTATGCAGTTAGAATCGGTATAGAATGAGAAAAATAAGGAAAGCTTGGTAACGGTATGGACAAGTTTGATCATAAGATTGTGGATCTGCTCAGGCACAACGCTCGGCTGTCGGTGACTGAAATTGCGGATAAAGTAAACCTTTCTCGTTCTGCGGTAACGGCCCGTATTCGTAAGCTAGAGCATGACAAAGTGATTCTAGGGTATCACGCTGAAATTGCACCTTCGGGTGGGGATTCGATTTGCGCCTATTTTGCCTTAAAGTTCGATAAATCAACCTCTACGTATTATTGCGAATCATACGCGGACGAGTTATACAAAATTGATGGCGTAAAATGGTGTCATGCGATCAGCGGTGAGACGGACATGATGGTTTTTGTCGAAGTGCCTACGATGGCTCGCTTGAACGAAATCAGAGATCAAATTCAACGATATCCAGAGCTTCGAAACCTGATGACTCATACCGTCTTAGCTGAATTCTTTAACACGACTGGGAACCTGTTTGTGAAGTGACCATGAATGGATGCCATGTTGAAAACTCTTCTGAGCGAATATGTTAAACAACATTAATTTGAATCTACTTAGATCCTTGCATGTACTTTTAGAGGAGTGTCATGTCAGCCGGACCGCAGACCGTTTGCACATTACGCAGTCTGCCGTCAGTCGACAGCTTGCACAATTGCGCGATCTGTGTGGTGACCCACTGCTTATTCGTCAAGGTAATCAACTGATACCAACGCCACGAGCAATAGCGTTAAAATCAAAGCTTGATGCATTACTGGCTGAGTTTGACCATTTACTCGATGACCAACCTTTTGAGCCGCGGCAGTGGCAAGGTGAGCTTGTTATTGCTTCTAGTGACTACGTGGCGCAATACGTATTGCCCGATATTGCCTCTCACTTGGGTGAACAAGCGCCACAGTTAGATATGGCGTACCGACTGTGGCAACCCAACTTTCTTGATAAACTTCATGAGACGGGCATCCATATCGCGTCTTCTATGTATCCAGAAAAACCACAGAGTGTGTCGAGCGTTAAAATTGGTGAGGATTCATCAGTTTGTTTGATGAAATCTTCTCATCCGTTAGCAAAGCAGGACCAGATCAGTATTGAAGACTTGATTTCATATTCACACATCAAAGTGACTGGCGGCGGAGACAAAGATTCCTACACTGATTTAGCATTGAAAGAGCTAGGGCACACCCGCCACGTTACCTTTAAGGTTCCATTCTTCTCTGCTGCGATCAATCGCTTAGTTGCAAGTGAGCACCTGATGGTAGCTCCTGAACATATTGCCGTTAACCTCGCTAAACATTGGGACTTAACCCATAAAGCATTACCACTCGAAACACCTATTCATCAATATTGGTTAATGTGGCACCCCAAATACGACACGGATCCTGCGCATAAATGGGTGCGAGAAGAGATTCGCTCAGTAATGCAAATCTCTGAATATTCCATTCGCTAATACGTACACCGTTTAGCTATGACTTGAAGTCATGATTAGTATGAATAACTTTGATTTCTAATTATACCTCTTCCGTTGATAGAGTGAGCTTCAAAGAGGGGAGATTCTTATGACACTAACAGTTTGGTTATCACTTTTTACCGTGTGTTTATTAGGGGCTATGTCACCAGGTCCCAGCTTAGCTATTGTCGCTAAGCACTCGTTGGCTGGTGGACGTATCAATGGATTAGCTACGGCTTGGGCTCATGCGTTTGGCATTGGTATATATGCGTTTATTACCTTGATTGGGCTCGCTGTTGTTTTGCAGCAAAGCCCGATGCTGTTCAAGACGATTAGCCTTGTGGGTGCGGCATATCTTGCGTATTTAGGGTTTAATGCTTTGCGTTCAAAAGGTGGTGTGGCTGCGAAGTTGGAGTCAGGTGAGGAAACAACGGTAATCCAGTCTGCGCGAGAAGGCTTTTTTATCTCGATTTTAAGTCCCAAAATTGCTTTGTTTTTTATCGCATTATTCAGTCAGTTTGTCGCGCTCGGTAATGATTTGAGTAATCAGATGATCATTGTTGCCACGCCGTTTGTTGTGGATGGGCTTTGGTACACCTTTATTACCCTAGTGCTATCGAGCTCTAAAGTCGTTGACAGAATTCGCTCTAAGGCAGTGTTGATTGATCGTTTGTCAGGGGTAGTACTCATGCTGCTGGCTCTTAGAGTGGTCGTAACGGTATAGACAAGCTCGCAAGACAGAAATACTAAAAGCAGCCCGTGTGGCTGCTTTTTTGTCTACTCTCAGTAACCCTTACACAATTTACGTAATTCTGACGCTAAACGTTGCTAAAATTAATATTATCAATAGTGTCACTTTGGTTCATATTCTCATTTGCTGTGAAAGCTACTTTCCAACGCATTGTTATAATGAGAACGATAGCCACTTAACGTTAATACTAACAGTGTCGCATATTAAGTCGAGAGTGCTTTATTGGATAAAAACGGACTTTCCTCTTACTTACCCTATGAAAGGGGTAGAGACTCCATGACCGTTTAGAAGGTGAGAGCAATATGCAAAGAATAGTAGATTTAGCTCCAGTAGTAATTTTGACCAGTGTTTGCAGCGTTGCTTGGATATTCTTTTCAACAAAGAGCATTTGGGTGTTTTTTGAACTGTTTGTATTTACGATGCTTGGCTTTGGCCTTTTGTACGGGTTACTACAAAAGGCTGATCCTAAACACTTTGACTTTGTTTTAAATCACATCGATGAAATTAAGAAGGAAGGCAAAGATGCTTGCCTAAGCGGCGCTCCGAAAGAATCCAACCCATACTCTGGTGTCGATGGTGATTTATGGGAGGCTGGTTACACAGCCTCCTACAACAAAAAGATAAAGCAATAAACCGCTAGGTGCTTATTCAATATTGTGCTTTTCAAAAAAGCACCCTGCCATTTTAAGGACAGGGTGAAAGCAAGAAGTTTCTCAGGAGCTGTCGGGGGAGAGAAACTCATCTAAATCTTATTTACTTACCGGCGAACCTCTTCAAATTCACCTTCAATCGCATCTGCTTTACCTGTATTAAACTCATATTCTTCGTGCATTTCTCTCTGCATTTTCTTGACGCGCTTTTCAATACGCTTGCCGGTAATTAATGCTGCGATGGTCAACGGAATCGCAATAATCAAGCTAAATACTAATGTAAAAAAGCCGGTAATCAGTGCTAGTGCAGTTACAATAATCCGATTCATAATCATGACCTCTCTGTAATTTATGTGCTCAGATTAATGCTGTGAACATGAACAAAACATGAATGCTGACGTTCACTTTGTCCGGAGAGTGTCAAATGAATGAAACGAAAAAACGCCTGAGGGTGATCAGGCGTATAAACGGGGAAAAATATTAGTAATGCGCATGGCGCTTATTATTTAGAACAAATATGAGATATTGTCCGCTACGCTATGTGGTTAACGTTGTGGAGCAAAGTTCACCTATCGAGGGAATGTTTGGTAACGAACACCCATCATTTGTTCCATACAGTGCACAACTTGGCAGCTGTAACCGAATTCGTTGTCGTACCAGATGTAAAGTACACAACGCTTGTCTTGTGCGATAGTCGCTTGACCATCTACGACGCCTGCATGACGAGAACCAACTAAGTCAGTTGATACAATTTCTGTTGAATCGGTGTAGTCAATCTGTGCCGAAAGCTCAGAGTTCAACGCCATTTCACGCAAGTAATCGTTCAGTGAATCACGGTCTACGTCTTCACCTAAGTTTAGATTAGCGACTGCCATAGATACGTTTGGTGTCGGTACGCGAATCGCGTTGCCTGTTAGCTTGCCTGCAAGCTCTGGCAATGCTTTAGCAACTGCTTTTGCCGCACCTGTTGAAGTCAGAACCATGTTTAGTGAAGCACTACGTCCGCGACGGTCACCAGAGTGGAAGTTGTCGATCAAATTTTGGTCGTTTGTGTATGAGTGCACGGTTTCAATATGGCCAGAAAGAACACCATATTTATCGTTCAGAGCCTTAAGGACTGGCGTGATTGCATTTGTTGTACAGCTTGCCGCAGAGATGATGGTGTCATCTTCTTTAATTACCGACTCATTTACACCGAATACAACGTTTTTGATGTCACCTTTACCTGGTGCTGTTAGCAGTACTTTCTCTGCGCCTTTACACGCTAAGTGTTGGCTCAGGCCTTCAGAATCACGCCAAACACCTGTGTTATCAACAACTAGCGCGTTATTGATACCGAAAGCTGAGTAATCCACTTCGCTTGGGTTATTTGCGTAGATGATTTGGATGTAGTTGCCGTTAACGATCAGTGCTTTACGCTCTTCATCGATAACAATGCTACCGTTGAACTGACCGTGAACTGAGTCACGACGCAACAAGCTAGCACGCTTCTCCAAATCGCCTTTTTTACCGCCACGAACCACAATCGCACGTAGTCTTAGTGGGTAACCTGGACCACTTTTCTCAATGAGAAGGCGAGTAAGTAGTCGACCAATGCGACCGAACCCGTAAAGAACCACATCACGCGCTTTCAATGAAGAATCTGCGTCGCGAGCGCCATCAAGTGCAGTGATAAGGAAATCGTTTAGAGAGCTTGTATCGTCATGTTCATTCCAGTACATAGTTGCCAATTGGCCAACATCGACACGGCATGAAGAAATGCTCATTTCACAAAGCGCTTGAATAATAGGCATCGTGTGCTCAAGCGAAAGTGGGTTACCGGTATAACGTCTTGCAACGCGATGAGTTTTGAGAATGTCTATAGTAGTAGCATTAATAAGCGTTTTACCAAACAGAACCACTTCGATTCCTTTTTGACGATATAGCTTACCAATTAGAGGGGAAATAGATTCAGCAATCGTTTGGCTAGTTTGCCAGTCTTGGAGATATTTCTCTGGACTCATTGTTGTATTAGACCTTTCACGTTTTGGGGGCTAACCATACTCTCTGCTGTTGCCTCTTCGGCAGCGTGCAAGAGTGTGGTGGGTTATGTAATCGGGTTGTAATAGTTATGTGTGCGGATTCTAAGGTCGGAGTCCTTATTCTGCTAGGAAAATTAAATCCAGTGTAAAACACTACTTAAGGGGACGTTAGTGGTGGATTAATGTGACTAAAGCAGTGGTTTTCACGTATTGACATTTAGAAAGTAACTTACTTTTTTTGCGATGATAACGTTTGCTTTCAAATTATTTTTGTTGACAAAAATTGATATTTTGCATTTTTGTGTGATTTAACTCGATAAGGCAACTCAATAGGTAAACATACAATAGATGATTTCCTGAAAAGTGATGCGACTCTTAGTTGTGAGTGAAACTTTATTGTTTGCATCCAACTTTAAGATCAAAAAATATGACTTGAATCACAATTGCCACTTCATTAGCCGATGATAAAACACTCACAATAACCATAATCTAGGTAGGTGAATGTTGTTTGAAAGTAACAATGTCGTATATGCCTTTCAATGCAAGAAACTAGTCTAATATTAAATAAACGGATGAAATCAACCATTAGGCTGATGGATGTTGAGATTATCAATAAAAACACGCTTAGCACTCCTCGCACTATTACCCGCTGTGGTAATAGTGGTGTTTGCAGTTCAGCAGTTTTCTGATAATGCGTTGCGCGTGAGCCGTCTCAATCAAACGGTTAGCAATATTCAAGGTTTCCAATTGATATCCAAGGCCTCCCACTTTATTTACTCCATAGAGAAAGTACGCCGACAGCCTGATCTTCAAGTCTCTGCAGCCATTAATATTGAAGAACAAGGTGAAGTTATTTCTTCTTTGCATCAAAAGTTTGTGAGTAACCCTAATACTGCTGAGTATGCTGATGAACTGAAAGAAGCCATGCTGGGGGTATTGTCAGGTAGATTGAGTGAGATGGACGACCTGGGTGATTGGGCATTTCAACAGCTCCAAAATATGTCGCGCTCTTTGTTGCAAAATCATCAATGGTATGGCAGTGACGATGGCATTCGCATGCAAAATTTTATTGCCTACCTTGCTCAGCTCTCTTTTTGGACACAGAAAGAAGCTTGGCTGACGAACCGTTTAGTCCAAGACCCTAAGAGTCGGCTAAGTCAAAGTATGTTTTATCAGGCGATTGACAGACAGCAGCAAAATTTGGATGCGTTTTTAAACTTAGGTGGGTCATACGAGCAAGTGGATAAATTGCTTGGCTTGTTTACTTCGCCGAGATATCAGAGAAACTTGGCGTCTCGCGGACAATTAATGTCAGGAGACATGTCACAAAGTGACTACGCCGCGTATTTAAAAGAACTCGATTTTCGTGTGCAGCGCTTACAAGTGCTCATTGATGGGTTCACCAAACAAACTGAGCAGTCGCTTCTCACGCAGGTTCATGAACAAAAGGCCAATATAGCGATGATCAGTTTTGGCGTCGCCTTAGTGGTTATCCTGCTTTGTTGGCTCGGATTTAGTACTTGGTTCCGAGTTAACAGCAAACTCGATGCGATCATTCATACTTTAAACGCGTTGATCAACTCCAAAGAGAAGCAAACAAAAGTCAAAGTTGATGGAAGTGATGAACTGACCATTTTTGCTCAGCAAGTGAATCGAGTGGTTGAAGAAATGCAGAGACAAACTGAAGAAATACTGCATGCAAAAGAGTCAGCAGTATCGGCTAATCGTGCAAAATCTGTGTTTCTTGCCAACATGTCACATGAAATACGCACGCCCCTTAACGGGATCATGGGCATGACAGAAATACTCTCTCAAAGTGAGTTGTCTTCGCATCAACAAGAAGTTGTTGATGACATTGACTCCTCATCTCAAACACTGCTTACTTTACTTAACGATATATTGGATCTCTCTAAAATCGAGTCTGGACGATTGGAGCTGTCACTAATAGAAGCGGATATCCGAGAAGTCGTGTATCAGTCGATGATTTTATTCCAATCCAAAGCAACATCTAAACAGCTAAAGTTAGGTATTAATTTAGCTGAAAATATCCCCATTCGCGTGATGGTCGATGATCATCGTGTCAAACAGGTAGTTACGAATCTGGTATCGAATGCGGTTAAGTTTACCGAAAGTGGGCATGTATGCGTTGATGTTAGTTATGAAGAGTTACTTGAGAAAGAACGTGGAGTGCTGACGTTTAAAGTAGAAGATACCGGAATAGGCATTGATCAAGATAAGTTAACCACGATTTTTGAACCCTTTACTCAGGAAGATGAAGGAGTGTCGAGGCAATTTGGCGGTACAGGGTTGGGTTTGGCAATTTGTTGTCAGCTTGTGTCGATGATGGGGGGCAAGCTCGTAGCAACATCTACAAAAGGAGTGGGCACATGCTTTGAATTCTCGATTGAGGTTGAAGCAATTCCGGTGTTTGGCTGGCGTTCGGAGGTGATTAATAAAGGGCTTTTGATCTGCTCAAATTACGACTACGCCGACCAAATATTAAAAGAGTGTCGCTTAGCGAAAATCAATCTCTTTGGCGTTAATAATGTGAATGAAGTGCAAGCGATAAATGATGACTTTGATGTCATATTTCTGTGCCACAGTAACGACGCTAATACCGATGAAGTCTTGGATAATCTATCATTTAATTACGATCTTCGCCGTGTGATTATTTGCCAGCATCATTTATCCACTCCCTACGAAAATGCAGAAAAAGTACATGCCGTACTCACATTACCTTTCCTTGGCAATCGATTTAAGCATGTCATTGATGATTTAGCTAAGGTTGAAAAGACTATATCAAGTGACAATGTCACCAATAATGTTGTCAGCTCTGAATATCGAGCGTCGCGCTCTCATCGGAGGATCTTAATTGCGGAGGATAATTTGATGAACCAGAAAATAGCGAGTTTTTTTCTGGATAAAGCAGGTTATGACTATTTGATAACAAGCAACGGCCAAGAAGCGTTAGAAGCCATCACAAAGGGAGAAGAATTCGATGCAATTTTAATGGACTGCATGATGCCCGTGATGGATGGACTGACCGCGACGAAAGAAATTCGTCGTTGGGAAAAGAAAGCAGGACGTGAAAAAACGATGATTATCGCACTCACTGCGAGTGTTTTGGAAGAAGACATCCACAACTGTTTTGCGGCAGGCATGGATGCTTATTTACCTAAGCCGTATAAATCGAACCAGTTATTTGAGCTCTTTAGTGAATTAAAACTCGCCTAGCTAACATTTCAACTTAGACAAGGCGTCAAAACGATAAAGCCCCACTTCAGGGGCTTAGTTCTGATTATTCATTGTTGTGCGTTGGCTTGAGCGCCTGCGAGTTTGCGTATGGTTTGGCGATAGGTTAGGTATGCGGAAACACCAGCTAACAGGTTGCCGATACAAGCGCCTAAGAGTAAACCTCGGATTCCATCCATTTGAGCGCCAACCCACAAGCACGGTAGGAAAAAGACAAACAAGCGCAGCGCTGAAATAGTGAGCGCGGTGTAAGATTTGCCTAATGCATTACAAAGAGAAACCATTAGCATACAAACCCCTAATGAACCCAAACTGATCGGCACTATCAGTAAATGCATTTCCAAGACTTGCTCCACTTGCACATCACTTGTCATCAATAATGCGAGTGGGTTTGCGACGGCAAATGTAATGGCAGCAATCAAAAGTTGGAAACCTAGAATGAATTTTACGGCAATACTGACGAGCCTTTGGATATCTTCATAGTTCTTTGCTCCAAGTAAGCGTCCAACCATTGGAGGCATAGACATTGTCAGCGCCAAGACCGAAACGATAGCAAAGAACTCATAGCGTGAACCAAGCGCCCAAGCGGCGACTGCTGCGGTTCCAAAGCTCGCCAATAATTTTGTTGCTAGCATGGAAGACAACGGTGGCAGCAGTTGGCTAATCATCGCGGGGCCCATAATGTTACCGATAGATGCAACACTTTTGGCTACGTTAAGATCTTGCCATTGTGTCGTTGCCCAGTGGTTCTTCTTCACGCGAGGAGCGACGACTAAAATACCAAACCCAAAAGCGACGATGGTTGCTATTGCCGCTCCGTTAATACCCAAGTCAAACGTGAAAATAAATAGCGGATCGAGTACAAGGTTCACGCCGCTGGTTATCATCATCATTGTGCCAGGTAACATTGTATTGCCATTAGCTCGGCAGATACTGTAATAAAAATACAAAACCGCACCAGTCCATGAGCTTAATAACCACCAAGGCCAGTAACTGTCGATTATCGGCATAACAGATTCTGGAGCGCTTAATAGAGCTAAAATGGGGTAGCGCAAAAGCCAAATTAGCCCGCCAAAAATAGCGACACCAATTGAGCCGATCATCAATACTAATCCGCCAAGTTGTTTGGCATACTGGCTTTCATTCGCCCCAAGAGCTTTAGAAATGACCGCTGTCGTTGCGATCCCTAGACCGACTTGAATGCCGATAATGACCATTTGCAAAGGCAGAGTGAAACCTTGAGCGGCTAACGGTAAAACGCCGAGCTGACCGATAAACGCGCTATCCACAAGCTGAAAGCTCATTAAAGACAGAACGCCAAAAAGCATTGGCCAGGTCATCGTAAATAATTGTTTTGCAAGCGTTGGTTGTGTACTTGTCGTAGTTGAAGACATAGAAAGCTGAATGCGTTAGGAATAAGAGTTAGATTGATTGTACACGGCGGTTAGTTTAGAGACAAAAATAAACCCCGAGGAAGATATTCTTGCTCGGGGTTCGAAAATCTAGCTCACGCGTTTATTTTTTGCCGCTAGTTTGCTTGTCTTCTTCAGTCAGCTCACGAATGCGACGGCTGATGTCACGACGTGCTTTAGAGATCTCAGCGCTTTTAATGATGTGGTCATCAACACGATCTTCATAGTCTGCTTTCATATTTTTGATGATTGCGACGATTTCATCGTGAGTCATTTCTGGTTTGATGTAGTCTAGAAGGTTTTCTAGAAGATCAACACGTTTACGGTTATCACGAACTTTCTTCTCGTTATCAAGAAGCTCACGTTTTAGTTTGTTTTTACGACGAGCTTGGTTAACGATTTCAAATACGCTACTCATAGTTCTCTTTCCTAATTTTATGAATATCTTCCTCGATTAAAGCACAACATCCAGTGGCATAACAGTCTTTAGATCAATAGCAATGCAGAGTTGAACATTTCTCAACCAATTGCGCTGTGTCCATATAATCGTGCTGCTTTCTTCGAGTTTTGGCCAACATCGTAGAATCCATCGATTAATTGTCATAACGTGGCCTTCACTATATTATCAACACCATTGAATGCAAAATGATGAACTTGATATGGACTCTGGTAACACTGCGGAGCAAGTAAATAGTCAAGATAATGAGCAAGTCACTCGCTCTGTGGCTGAAAAGTTAAAAACGGCGTATATCAACGCCCGTGAGCAACTCGAAATCATCGAAGTTGAGCTTAATCGTTCAAAAATAATGATGGTCGACCAAGATGGCAATTTGACGAGAGTGCCGATTCTCTCGGAGCATTGATACCTGACCCTATTCGTAAGGGGTGTCAGGTCTTACGCTATGCTTTAGCCTGACACCAACACCTGAACCGCTAACGCTTCTTGCACTGCTGTGTGAATTTATGGAGTATGATTTCGAAGCGATTTAGGTACAAAGTCAAATGCAAAAATAATAAGGAAATGCATTATGAAAGTTGAGCTAACGGCAATTGAAGCACGAGTTATTGGTTGCTTGATCGAAAAAGAAGTCACTACCCCAGATCTTTACCCCCTCAGCCTAAACGCATTAACCAACGCGTGTAATCAAAAAAGCAACCGTGATCCCGTGATGTCACTCTCTGAGTCAGACGTTCTCGATGCCGTTGATGCTCTTATTGAGCGCAGGCTCGTCAGTGACGAAAGTGCGTTCAACAGCCGCGTCAGCAAGTATCAACACCGTTTCTGTAATACGGAATTTGGTGATTTAAAGCTGACAGAGCAGGAGAAGGGCATTGTATGCTGTATGCTTTTGCGCGGTGCTCAAACACCTGGGGAAATTCGTACTCGTACTAATCGTCTCGCGACATTTCATGATGTAAAAGAAGTGGAAACGGTCCTTGAGCATTTAGCAAGCGAAGAGAAAGGACCATTAGTGGTCAAATTACCACGTGAGGCTGGTAAGCGGGAGTCGCGTTATATGCATTTGTTCTGTGGTGATGTTGATGCGTCCGAACTTGCAGCGCCTGTGTCTGCTGCAAGCTCGAGCTCCGATCGAGTAAGTCAGCTAGAGCTCGAAGTCGCTCAGCTGAAAGAAGAGCTGGATGAATTAAAAGCTAAGGTTGAGTCACTGCTTTCATGATGGAAAATACAACGCAGCGTTGGAGTGTCTACCTGATACGAAATAACCGCAACGCGTTGTATTGTGGTGTTACCAATGATGTTGAACGAAGATTCAATCAGCACCAAACCGGAAAAGGAGCGAAAGCTTTGAAGGGAAAAGGCCCTTTGGTATTGGAATGGTCATCGGATTTTGAGTCAAAGACGCTTGCCATGCGAGCAGAGTACTATATTAAGCAACTAACTAAAGCGAAAAAAGAGCTGCTCGTTATGTCAAAAGCAAATATTGTCGTCGACGAACATCAACAAATGATGTTAGAGATAGTGGCACTCTGATAAGCCCTTGCTACGCAAAGATACACGGAAACCGCCTATGTCACATTGGCGGTTTCTTTTTGTTTTTGGAGTACCATGTAGGAATAAACTGACGCATAATGGGCTGGTGTTCTGTTTAAAGGGCCTGAATATGAAAAGCGCGAAATGTCTCTACGTTATCGAGACAAAGGAAGCGACTCAATGTACTTTATTTGCATCCACTCAGACCAAGAACCAATTTACTATTGAAACAGGCACTAAGAGGAAGGTAGATTACAAGAGTATAGGATGACTCGGCTAGGTAATGAATAGAGCTGAATTAGGCTCATAAAAAAGCTAAAAGAGCAGTAGATGAAAAAAGCGTTAGTATTCTCCCTGATTTCAATGGCCGCTTTTGCGCCGAATGTGCAGGCCACCCAAGTTCTTAATGGGTATTGGGCATATCAAGAGTTTTTAGACCAGTTTCCACAACAGAAGCAGTTAACTAGTGCGTTGGCTGAAGTGGTAAGAGAAACCCCTGTACCCGTAGCAAAAGACAAAAAGCGTCCACTGAAAATTTCTGTTGTTTATCCAGGGCAGCAGATCTCTGATTATTGGATTCGAAACATCGATGCGTTTGAAAAACGCCTAGATAAGCTTGATATCGACTATCAACTAAATCAAGTGTTTACTCGTCCTAATGCAGATATAAAGCAGCAAAGTTTGTCTTTAATGGAGGCGCTGAAAAGCAACTCCGATTACTTGATCTTTACTCTAGATACCACAAGACATCGTAAGTTTGTTGAGCATGTCTTAGATTCAAAGAAAACCAAGTTAATTTTACAAAATATCACCACACCTGTTAGGGATTGGGAACATCATCAGCCGTTTCTTTATGTTGGTTTCGACCACGCAGAAGGAAGTCGTGAATTGGCCGTTGAGTTTGGCAAGCGTTTCCCTAAACATAGCCACTATAGTGTTCTCTACTTCTCAGAGGGCTACATTAGTGACATCAGAGGCAACACTTTTATCAACCAAGTGAACCGCGATAATCAATTTGAACTACAATCTGCTTACTACACCAAAGCAACAAAGCAATCTGGGTATGAAGCTGCAAAAGCCAGTTTGGAGAAGTATCCGGACGTTGACTTCATTTACGCGTGTTCTACCGATGTAGCATTAGGTGCTGTTGACGCTCTTAAAGAGTTAGGTCGTGATGATGTCATGATCAATGGTTGGGGCGGCGGTTCAGCAGAGTTAGAGGCGCTTTCTAAAGGGGAGTTAGACGTTACCGTTATGCGTATGAACGATGATACAGGTATTGCAATGGCTGAGGCCATTAAGTGGGATTTAGAAGGAAAGCCAGTTCCCACCGTTTACTCTGGTGATTTTGAAGTCGTTACCAAATCGGACTCTCCAGAAAGAATTGAAGCATTAAGAAAACGTGCATTTAGATACTCAGATAATTGATGACAACTACATCAAAAACAAGAAAGCGTCGCTCACTGTCGACGCTTATTACCAAAATAATTATTCTCGTACTTGCTCCGATCATTCTAGGCATCTTTGTTCAGAGTTATTACTTCTCGAAGCAGATTATTTGGCAGGAAGTCGACCGAACCAAGCAGCAGACCTCTGCCCTGATCCTGAACATTTTTGATAGCCATTTTGCAGCGATTCAGATTCATCACAACAGCAATTCGAAAAGTGATGTTGTATTGGATTTTTATACAGAACGTGATGAAGAGGCACTCAATTACTTTTTCATGAGTATTGACCAGAGTGATCCTTCCCATACACCGGAGTTTCGTTTCCTAACCGATCATCAAGGTATTATTTGGGACGATGGCAACGCGCATTTCTATGGCATCAACAACCTGATACTTAGCCGACTTGCCAGTCAAGTGACCTTTAGCAACAACTGGTATTATCTACCCTCACAGACCCCGATGGGAACTCGCCATCTGTTACTTCGTCGCGTACCCGTTTTACAACCTAAAACCGGTGAAGTGATGGGGTACTCTTACAATGTTGTTGTTTTAGATAATAACTTTGGGTTGATGGAAAGGCTAAAAAATGAAGGCAACGTCGACAATGTTGTGTTGGTCGCTAACAACACACCATTGGCAAGCTCATTAGTAGGAGATGAGGCTTATCAAATATTTGACGTACTCAAACGACGAGAGTCCCAGCACAAGCTTGACCAATTATTGATCATCAAAACCCCTATTGAGGTAAATGCCGCCGAGACTGACTTGTGCTTGCTTACTGTGCAAGACAATCAGAGCGTGGTGACATTGCAAATCCAACACCTGCTAGCAATGCTAGCCTCAGTTATCGGTATGGTCATGATTGCGCTAATGACTAAAGAATGGATCGAGAATCGAGTAGTTGAAGAGTTAGGATCCCTGATGGCATATACCCGCTCGGCTCGTGAAGAAAAAGGATTTGAGCGTTTTGAGGGGTCAGATATTGAGGAATTCGATCATATTGGTTCGACACTAGAAAACACTTTTGAAGAGCTTGAAGCACAAAAGCGGTCTTTCCGCGACCTGTTTAACTTTGCGTTATCACCTATTATGGTGTGGTCTGAATCGGGTGTGCTTGTCCAAATCAATCCGGCAGCACGCAAAGAGTTAGTCATGGAAAACGATGTTGAAACCATGCACCCAGTGTTCAAAGGTTTCAAAGAAAAGTTGATGCCACACCTTCGCATGGCGGCTCAGGGAGCTACGTTGACAGGCGTTAATGTGCCAATTGGAGACAAAGTATATCGCTGGAACTTATCGCCGATTCGAGTTGATGGAGATATTAGCGGTATTATTGTTCAAGGTCAGGATATAACCACGCTTATTGAGGCGGAAAAACAGAGTAACTTGGCGCGCAAAGAAGCAGAAAAATCTGCTCAAGCCCGTGCCGACTTTCTGGCTAAAATGAGCCATGAGATCCGAACGCCAATCAATGGAATTTTAGGGGTTGCTCAATTGCTAAAAGACTCTGTGGAAACAGAAGAGCAGAATAACCAAATTGACGTACTTCGACATAGTGGTGAGCACTTACTTGCTGTTTTGAATGATATTTTGGACTTTTCGAAGATTGAGCAGGGTAAGTTTAATATCCAAAAGCACCCGTTTTCTTTCACTGATACAATTCGAACGTTAGAAAACATTTATCGTCCTATTTGTGAAAGTAAAGGCGTCAACCTTGTCATTGAAAACAAAATAGATCCCAATGTTGAAATCTTTACTGACCAAGTTCGTCTGAACCAAATTTTATTCAACCTAGTCAGTAATTCTGTGAAGTTTACGCCCTCGGGTAGCGTGCGCTTGCATGCGGAACTGGAGCAGTTCTATGGCGCTGACAATAGCGTGCTGGTCGTGGAAATTACGGATACAGGTATCGGCATCGAGTCTGACAAACTCGACCAAATGTTCGAACCTTTTGTTCAAGAAGAAGCAACAACGACTCGAGAATACGGTGGTAGTGGCTTAGGGCTGACCATTGTGAAGAGCCTTGTCGACATGCTGGAAGGTGATGTTCAAGTCCGCAGTCAGAAAGGTTTAGGAACGACTTTTGTCATTACAATGCCAGTGAAAGATCGTGAGCGAGTACTCACCCCTCTTGATTCGAGTTTGCGAGTTAAGCCAGGTGAACTATTTGCAGAGAGTCTCAAAGTGTTGTTGGTAGAGGATAACCATACTAACGCATTCATTCTAAAAGCGTTTTGTAACAAGTACAAAATGCAGGTTGATTGGGCGAAAGATGGGTTAGAAGCAATGGAATTCTTAAAAGATCATACTTACGATTTGATACTGATGGACAACCAACTTCCGCATCTTGGTGGAATTGAAACGACCAAAGAGATCCGACAAAAGCTGAAACTAGGCACGCCAATTTATGCGTGTACTGCTGACACCGCGAAAGAAACCAGTGACGCCTTTATGGAATCGGGTGCGAACTACGTGCTTCTCAAGCCGATTAAAGAAAATGCGCTCCATGAAGCATTTGTGGATTTTAAACAGCGGTTCTTAGTTGAGCGAACATAAGGAATTGGCTCACTACGGGATAATCCAATTATTCATTATCTGAAAAGCACAACACCATGACTGTGGGTTGTGCTTTTTTGTATCTGACCCTTTTACTCTTATACAAATCAGACTTTATTGGTCTCGACGTTTGTTGTGTACATCGCTGCATTTCAAATTCAAACATCGTGTTGTGTTACTTAGATTTCTGCCCCTTCACTGACGCACCCAACGTGATTTCAATCACAAAAAGATATTTACTTAGCGTGCTAACTATTTTATATTACTTAGCACGCTAAGTAATTGAGTAGATCTTATGATTCAAGACATCAACAGTTTGCGAGACCTTTCTCTGGCTGAGAAATTATCTCGTGTTGCTCGTTTGTGGAAAATGGTTGCAGATCGCGAGTTAGAGCCTTTAAACCTAACGTATCCGCGTTGGACTGCGTTATGGAAGCTTTATCGAATGGGTGACAACATCAGTCAGAAGCATTTGGCTGAAGCGCTTGAGATCGAGTTAGCGTCGTTGATGCGAACATTAAAATTATTAGAAGAGCAATCTCTGATCGTTCGCCATTGCTGTGAACACGATAAGCGAGCACGTATTGTTAGCCTCACAGAAGAGGGGAAAACCCTACTAAAGCAAATGGAGGCTCGGATTCTTCAAGTTCGAAGCAAGCTCCTAACGGACATCAACGACCAGGAACTTCAGCAGCTTTCATTGATTCTTGATCAGATTGCTCACAATGCGCTTGATTCACTTAGCGAATAAGTCAGAAAACCGAATAAAAAGAGAAGTAAACGCCTATGACTCCAGATCAAAAATTCGCACGTTGGATCAAATATTCTTGCGTCGCGTTTGTCCTTGTCTTTGCCTATTTTCTAGTTGCAGATCTCGCCATGCCGTTGACGCCTCAGGCAATGGCAACGCGTGTGGTAACTAAAGTGGCCCCCCGTGTGAGTGGGCAGATTACGCATCTTTATGTTGCCAACAACCAAGAAATAAGCCAAGGCGATCTACTATTTCAGATTGATCCCCAGCCTTATCAGCTCGCCGTAGAAAAGGCTCAACTTAACCTTGAGCGTGTGATTCAAAACAACGAACAACTTGATGCTTCTATTGCTGCGGCAAAAGCAGACGTTGAAGCGAGCAAAATCGTGGCGGAACAAAAAGTTCGCGAAGCAAAACGTCTTAATACTCTGTTTCACCGTAATGGTACTTCGCAACAGCAGCGCGATGACGCACAGAGCAGTGCAACGGCAGCTAAAGCGAACTTACTGGCCGCACGTGCTCGTTTAAAAGAGTTGGAAGTAAACCGCGGTGATTTAGGCGCGACGAATGTGAATATCCGCGTAGCGCAAAACCAGCTAAAACAAGCGGAACTTAATCTGTCTTACACTCAAGTCTCGGCGGAACATGATGGCGTTGTCGCTAACTTGCAGCTGGAGACGGGGGCCTATGCGGCAGCTGGTACACCTCTTGTCGCTTTAGTCTCCGATGACGTGGATATCATTGCCGACTTTCGTGAAAAGAGTTTACGACACTTTAATCAGAACAGCCGTGCGTTAGTGGCTTTTGATAGCTTGCCTGGTGATGTATTTGAAGCTCGTATTACGAGTGTGGATGCCGGGGTCAGCTCGGGTCAATTCGATGCGGATGGTCGCTTAGCAACACCAACTGACTCAAACCGTTGGGTGAGAGACGCGCAGCGCTTACGTTTACATTTAGCTATCGATGAGCCTCAGCAGCGTGCATTTCCAGCAGGGGCTCGAGCAACCGTGCAGTTGCTGCCAGAAAACGCATTATCTGGCTGGTTAGCGAGATGCCAGATCCAATTCTTGAGTCTTCTTCATTATATTTATTAACGAGGAGGCGATATGAAGTTATGGGACCACCCCATGTCGGAAAACGACTTCCGTCAGTGTTTGCGCATTGCAACTGGTGCGACTATTGGTTTCACTTTATGTAAAGTATTTGGTTGGAACTATGGCGTATTCTTTACTGTAACCCCGATGTTGTTACTTGGAATGGTGCCAGTCATGAGTCTACATGCCGCACGACAACTGATTTTTTCAGCGGTTGTGTGTGGATTAGAAGTTGGTGTGCTTGGTGGGTTATTTGGTGGGCACCCAGGCATGATGACAATCATTGCATTCGGGTTGTTCCTATATAAATTCGCCTGTATGTCAAAAGGGAGCTTGTTCTTATTTGGAGCGAACAGCGTACTTAGCTTAAGCATCATGCTGCATTTTGCTAGTTATCCAACCACGGACTTAAATGACCTAATATTTAGCAACCTGCAAGCGAATGTTATTTCAGTGATCGTTGCTTATGTGGTGACATTTTTGATTCCCGATGCGGAACCTCGTCAGCCACCAGCGAAACCGTCGCAGCCTAAACAGAGTCATCGAATGCGTCATGAAGCCCTTATGGGGGCGAGTATCGCTACAATGTCTTTCCTTGTATTCCAGCTATTTGACCTGAGTGACTCTATGTCTGCTCAGGCGACAACCTTACTTTTATTGTTTCCTATGCATTGGAACGGTGCTTTAGGGTATGCGCGAAAAAGAGCAATGGGGACCTTGATGGGGGTGACCTTTGGTGTTGTCGGACAACTTGTATTATACGATTGGTCGGATACCTTATTGTTTATCGTCCCATTGCTTTGGATTGGTGCGATGATGTTCAGTTATATGCACGTGAAAGAGTCTAGCGGTTCGGGAGCCGGATTTGGCGGTTTAACCACATTAGGCATTTTGTTCGGCCAATATCTTACTCCGGATGGTGACTTAATGTTCAGTGCGCTGTATCGCGTGAGCAGTATTTTGTTTGCTATTGTTGCGACGCTGCTTGTGACCTATACGGTTCACAGAATACTCAACAGCTTTGAGGCGACGCGCTTTAGCGAGCAGTAAGTTCAGACGTTACTGGTTAGAAAGGATTGCTCCAGTAACTCTGTTTTTAGTTCGTGAGTCATCGCAATGGGACTGGCAAACTTAATTCCAACTACCCATCCCTTCACCAATTTCTTAATGTTGGCAATGACACATCGATTTTCTTCTCCGATATAGTGGCTTAACGGGCATTCGATGGTAACACTCTCACCCACGTTGAATTCGGGCTCCATCAAGGTTGATATACCAACACCTGCTAGAGAGAAATCGATAAGGCTACCGTCGTAGACATTCCCTGCATGAATAACGTTACAGTCCATTTGCAACTTGTAACGCTCATGTTCCCGAACTGGTTTGGTTGCAAATGTTCCTGGAATGCGGATAAACAAAAGGGGGGATGGTCGAACGGTCGTCGTCAGCACGCTAGACTTAAACGCAATGACATGGCCTAACTCCGTATCTGATACACCACGCACGATGACATCGGCGTTGGGGAGTTTTCTCATCACTTGCTCTTCAAGCAAACGCATTGGTATATCAAGAATCAAATAAGCATTTTCTTTCATCCCCAGATAGGTGGTGGAATACGTATATTGATCCTTAGGCCCAAATTCGAAATTAGTAGAAAGCTTCATTCCCGGTTTGAGAAACCTATGCAGTTCATCTTTAGTATGAGTGGCTGGCATCACATTGGCGTTTTAATTTTTTAGTTAAGCTGAGGCTATCAAAACGCCATTTTGTTATTCAAGATAGTAAGGCATAAGTTTTTGTAAAATCATCGCTATCTGTGAAGTGATGGGCGATAAGTTTGGTTCATTCCATCTTTCATAAAGATTTGGCTTGCCACAATACTGCCGCATGTGACCAACATCAGCGCTAACCAAGTGAGAGAATCTGGTTGTTCACCAAAAATTGGAACGGCAAGAAGTGTCGCGACGACTGGAGTTAATGAACCAAAAGCAGCGCTGGCTTCGGCACCGATGATCCTAATTGCATAAATGAAAGTGAAAGAAGCGATTAAACCTGCGCCAACACCTTGTAGCATCGCGTGGCCAAATAACTCCTCCCATGGCCACTGGCTGAACGGTGTTACCACCAAATAACTGTCTACCCACCCGAAACCAACGGCGATGATGAGCAGAGCCAAAGACGCGATTGCAACGAATCCTGCACAGACGTGTGCATTAAGATTGGCGACACGAGCGCTGATGGTGAAAGCAGCCCACATGATGCTGCCAGTTAGAAACAGGATATGCCCTTGTAATTGAGACCAGTTGTACTCTGCGCCGCTATTAGAAAGAAGGAATACGAAAATCCCTAACAACACCGTAGAAAGCCCGATTAAGCGGTGAGCACTCAGCGACTGTTGATAACAAAGTACCGCGATAGCAGAAACAAACAATGGCAAAGTGCCAGGTACTAATGCACTGCCGTGCGCCACGGGAGCGAAATGCATAGCCGTTCCGACGACCAGAAGATAGGGAAGGCCGCTTCCAACCACAACACCAACCAGGTAGCGTTTAGGCACTACGCGCAGCGACTGTTTATGCTTAATCACAAATGGTAATAAAATTATACTTGGGATTAGAAAGCGAACTAACGCGATATCGGCTGGCTGCAAGGCAGAAATTGCGCCCCCTTTTAAAGAAATAAAGAAACCAGACCAAAGCAGTAAGGTCGTTAATATAGCTGCGTATCCCAAGATCATTATCGACATGTCCATTTGTAAATGATGTGTTAATTGTTGAATAAAACTCTTGCCAAAGGGAGGCAAAGTTTGACGTAATTAGGCTTGATGTTGGTGATAAATTGCGTATAAGTGTTAATTGTTGGTGATTAAAGGCACGGAAGAATAAATGGATAAAATTGACAGGCAACTTATCAACCTAATGCAGAAGGATGCCACTCTGACAACGGCAGAACTTGCTGACCAAGTAGGGCTATCGGCATCACCTTGTGCAAGACGCATTAAGCGTTTGGAGCAGGAAGGTGTAATAAGTGGTTATCGAGCTATTGTGTCCAGAGACACTGTAGGCATCGCGATGACTGTATTTGTTGAAGTGAGTTTAAATAACCACCAAGCTTCTTCGATTGATGAGTTTGAACATGCCGTTGTTGAGATGGATGAAGTGATCTCATGCCATGTCGTATCAGGGGCCTATGATTACCTGTTAGAGGTGGTCAGTAAAGATCTCGCTGGTTATGAAACATTTACTAGAAAGTTACAGCGATTAGAAAATGTGAAAGATATTCATACCCACCTGGCGATTAGACAAGTGAAAGGAAATGGCAGTTTGCCGATTTATGCATAAGAAAGATGAAATTTTTCGATAGACTTAAGATTGCCCACTATCATCGAAAGCGATATAGACAGTTTGGTAAAGACAGAGCCCGAACTCTGGGATGGGCAGATAAGTATAGTCAGATCAGCCGTTTTGAGGCGTTGTGCCGAGGGTTAACGTTAGACGGTTCAAGTATTTTAGATATTGGGTGCGGCTACGGAGACTTGTTAGCGTTTATCGAACTTACGGGGGGGCTTCCTCAAAGCTATATTGGCATTGATCAGCAAAAACAGTTTATCTCTGAAGCCAGAAAACGAGATTTTCGTACGCAAAGTAAGTTTATATGTGGCGACTTTTCAACGTTGGTATTGCCTCGTTGCGACTTTGTTTTTGCTTCCGGATCATTGAACTATCAATCCACCAACCCAAATCATACCATTGAAATGATTGATAAAATGTACCGAGCGACAGAGAAAGGTTGTGTGTTTAACTTGTTGGATGAATCCAAACTACCCAGCATGAAAATGTTAGCGTCGCACAATAAAGAAGGTGTCTTTCGCTATTGTCGGTTGCTGTGTCCGAATACACGATTGATTGAGGGATACTCCGAGCACGACTTTACGATTGCCATGATCAAAAAAGCGGAGTCCGTTTCCTGACTCCGCTTAATAAATTCTTAAGCCTTATTGGTTTTTGTATTGTGAGATTTCACAGTTACCTGTGTATCTATCAACCTTGAATGAGAACGCGGCTGAATGGTATTCCCTCCCATCACTCCATATTGTTTCTCCGAAGATTTTACACAGATCCAAATCACTGATTGAACCGAACTCTTTTACGTGCCTAACTACTGACAAAAACTTGGCTTTGGTAGCATTAGGACATTCCCTGTTACTTAATCGATTGATAACCATGTTTGTAGCATCATCTCCAGCCAAATGTGACTTTTTATTAAATTTTATTAATGGCTAAACTAACCAAAAAATGTCCATAAGTAAAGCATTAATGTGACGTATGTCTCTATAAATTGATTGTCTTGGTCATGGTTTAGTCAAGTTTGTCAAAGAGAACAATCCCATTATTTACATTTGATATCATTCACGACTAAGGAAAGAAAAAAGCACGAATAACGTCCAATATTGGAGTGAAAAACCAACATCGTCTATTCAAAACTGGCTCTGTTTTTACTTCGAAACATCTTGAGCGTATTGAAGCGCTCGAGCTTCTTTATCATAGACTTGTGACAGAGTTTGATATTGTGAAGAGAGGCGCTTGTAATCTTCAGCAAGTTCCAAAGCGTTGGTGTTATACCATTCCGCAGTTATTTGATTGACGGTTTTGTTTGACTCGCGGCACTTTTGGGCCAGGATCTCCCACCCATTAGCTGACCATTGGGATTGTGTGCTCAATTTAAGCAGTTGATTCGCTTTAGTTGTGAGCTCTTCTTTGTATTGAATCGATGCTTTTAATTGCGCTTTGAACACATTTTGGTTCGACTTGGCACGCCAAAGTAGCACGAGCTCATGCAGTGAAAAGGTGTCGGACAATAACTGACGCTGTTTATGTTCCGTTAAAAGTGTATTGAATACCTCAACATGCTGATTGTAATTGGACTCTAAACGATTGAATTGGGTAAGATTGTCATTCCACGACGATGGGTTACATTGAATATTGGCGTGCCCCGTTATCGGGAACAGAAGAAATAGTAGTATCCAATTGAGTCTGTTGATCATTATTGCTCGCGTTAGTTGACCTGCTCTTTTGAGTATATACCCAAATTTCTACGACATACGTGCTGCTGGTGGGATAAGAATAAAGAATGAAAAGGAAAAGGGCATGAAGAAAATTCTCGTCGCATTGATTGTCATGCTGTTGCTCGGCGGAGCGGGGGCTGGATACTATTTCTTCGTTATGCAGAAAGATGAACCTGAAGCACCAAAGGCTACGCAAGTCGAGCAATCTTCACTGCAAAAAGAAACATCCAAACCGATTCTGGATTTAGAAGCCGCTCCCCCGGAAGTTACCGAGTACTACGTCATTGAGCGTCGTGTCAATGTTTACAACAAGCCTGACCTTAATGCTTTAGTTGTCGATACGCTCTATAAGGGAGAAAAAGTATCGGTGTTAGAAAAAGTAGATGGGTGGTACCGAATCTCCGGCTATCTTGTCTATGAAGAGGGTGGTGAAGAAAAAGCCGAATGGTTGAATGCTGAAGGGTTATCGGATGCAGAGCCAGTTATTAAAGAGCAAGAGCGCTTAGAGATATTGGATGAATACCTACAGAAGTCGGATGATTTAAAAGTTCACTTGGATATTTTCCGTAAGAAAACACAGCAATTGTTAGACGATGAAACCTGTGATCCGAGTGATTTTGAGGAGCTCGGAGGCTGGGTTCGTTCTGTGACGTTCAAAAAGCGCAACGTTTACTTCATCTATTGTGGCGGTTTGGAGCAAGAGAACAAGATCTACTTAGATGTTGATAAGGGCGATATTTTTTATCGATAACTCACGACCAATTACACTAGTTCTCTAAAGACGTTTTGATAAATGCAATAACGATGCAAACCTGAAATCAGAGATTTATAACTTTTTAGTTGTGAACCATAATCAATAGGAATACTATCAACGAGTCAAGTGACCTAACTTGGCTCTTTGTGTTTTTAGTGAGTTCCTATGTCTTGGATTTACCTTAGAAAGTTGATTTTGCTGCTATTTGCAATGGTATTGCTACCAGTGCATGTATCTGCTGCGCAAATCGACCACAAGGCTCACGTACCGCACTTTTCTAAGCTACAACCTTTTGTAGCCGCAAGTGTATCGCCAAACTCTTCCGTCGATTTTTCTGAAGTCTCAGAAGAAAGCTCTCAATCTCCAGTATCTGAAGGCCATGCAAGTCTCGATTCCGTTGCTTTGTTTAACTCTCAGCGCTGGACGTCTTACTTACGGGAAGGGCTTGATGACGAGCACGTAGATTTTGTCGGCGATCTCACGACTCCGTTTTACGCTGATGCGGGTTACGCATACAGCTTGATGGACATTAACTGGCGTCACAACCAGTCCACATTTTATCATTTCACAAGCGATCATCGCATTTCTGGTTGGAAAGAGACCAATGCCATGTACGTCGCACTCAATAGTCAGTTTTCTGCCTAAACACCATTTATTTGCACCATTGTGCACTCTTAACACGACGATTGTATTCGACAGGACGTGAGCGTTCTGAGCATTTCATACCCTGAATTTATTCTGGGAGCATCTGTCGTGTGTTAAGCCTTGTTATTAAAAGCTTCACTTCATCGTGAAGGGATGATGTTTACATGAAAAAAACACCAAAGCAGCAAAAGAACAGAAAGCTGATGAATCACTACTCAGCTTGGAAATATGTAGTATTAATCACGACGGTCATTATTTTAACCCTAAGTGCTATACCAACTTGGTTTGGCGAACAGCCTTCTATCCAGTTGACGTTTTCGGAGCAAAACAACAGTGAAATGTCGGTTGTTCATCTGAATCAACTGCTAAAAACCAACCATATTTCAGCCGACAAAATCATCGAAAAAGACGGCAAAACAACCATTGTATTCGATGGTGAAGATGCGCAAAGTAAAGCTCGTGCGTTGTTAAACAAAGAGCTAAATAAAGACGACAGCATCACTTTCTCATACGTATCGGTTGCGCCAGAATGGTTGAATGAGATGGGCTTTAGCCCAATTAAGCTCGGTCTTGACCTTCGTGGTGGCGTTCAGTTCTTGTTGAATGTTGATGTGAATAAAGCGTTTGAAGAACAACGTGATGCGTTGATTGATGAAATCAAAGCGAACCTACGTGATCAACGTGTTCGTGGTGTGCAAGTTCGAGCAGAGAGCGGCAACCGAATTACGGTAAACAGTGACAGCGAGCAAGCATTGTCGGAAGTGAACAAGTTCTTGCGTCAAAACTACCCGGGCTGGATTTCAAAAAGTTCATCTCGTGGCTTTGTGCTTGAACCGAGTGAACAAAATATCCAAGAATTTCAATCGTCGACTCTTCAACAAAACCTGAAGATCATGCGTGGTCGTATTGAAGAACTTGGTATCACAGAAGCACTAGTGCAACGCCAAGGTAAAGAGAGCATTCGAATTGAACTCCCTGGTGTACAAGATCCTGCTCAAGCGAAAAACGTTATTGGTGCAACAGCAAGCTTGGCGTTTTATGAAGTGAAAGATGCGAGCCAAGCACACAGCAGCCAAGATCTTGTTCTTCAAGATAATGATGGTCGTACTGTGATTTTGTCAAAACGACCAGTTCTAACGGGCGAGCACATCGTGAACGCTCGTGCTGGTGTCGACAAAATGGGCATGTCAGAAGTCAATATTTCTCTTGACCACGCTGGTGGTAAGAAAATGAGTGACTTCTCAGCAACTCACATCGGCAAGCCAATGGCGACCGTTTACCGTGAATACAAAACAAACGATCGCGGTGTAACTGAGCGTAGTGAGCGCGTTATCAGCGTCGCGACTATTCAATCTCAGCTTGGTAGCCAGTTCCGTATTACTGGGGCAGGTAGCATGGACGATGCGCAGCAGTTGGCGCTATTGCTTCGCGCGGGGTCACTGACCGCGCCGGTTACTATTGTGGAAGAGCGAACAATCGGTGCTTCTCTGGGGGCAGAAAACATTGAAAACGGTTTTGCAGCACTGGCTTTAGGTATGGGACTAACACTGACCTTTATGGCACTTTGGTACCGCCGCTTAGGTTGGGTAGCGAACGTGGCGCTTTGCGCCAACATGCTTTGTTTGCTTGGCTTAATCGCCTTGTTACCAGGAGCGGTTCTAACGCTTCCGGGTATTGCCGGTTTAGTGTTAACCGTCGGTATGGCAGTAGACACCAACGTTATTATCTTTGAACGTATTAAGGACAAAATGCGTGAAGGCCGCAGCTTCGCTCAAGCGATTGATCTTGGCTTTGACAGCGCATTCTCGACCATCCTTGATGCCAACATTACTACCATGATCACCGCCGTGATTTTGTACGCCATCGGTAATGGCCCAATCCAAGGCTTTGCCTTAACACTCGGATTAGGTTTGTTAACCAGTATGTTTACAGGCGTATTTGCCTCTCGAGCAATGATCAATTTAATTTGGGGCCGCGATGCCCGTCGTGATGTGAGGGTTTAATCATGGTCGAAATGCTAAAACAAAATATTCGTAAAATTCGCTATTTTACTACGCTAGTTTCCATCATTTTAACGGTGATCGCGATCGTCGCTCTAGGCTTTAAAGGGTTGAACCTAGGTTTGGACTTCACTGGCGGTATGGTGACAGAAGTAAAGGTAGATAAGCAGCTAACTAACCATGATCTGCTTGACGTTCTGCAACCAAAGCTTGGTGAATCTGCGTCAGTGACGCGCTCTGGTGAAGATGGCCGTTGGGTGATTCGTTACTCTGCGCCGGAAGATGGACAAACGTTGCCAAGTGTAGAAGAGGTGTTGAAGCCAATCTCTCACCAAGTTGATGTTGTCAGCAACAGTATAGTTGGCGCTCAAGTTGGCCAAGACTTGTTTGAACAAGGTGGCTTAGCATTGTTGATTTGTGTGTTGAGTATTCTCGGTTACTTGTGTTTCCGTTTTGAGTGGCGTTTGGCCAGTGGTTCACTGTTTGCTTTGGCCCATGATGTGATCTTAGTGCTTGGTTTCTTTGCAATTACTCAAATGGAGTTCAACTTAACCGTTTTTGCAGCGGTGTTAGCAATTTTAGGTTACTCATTGAATGACTCGATCATCATTGCAGACCGAATCCGTGAGCTGTTGATTGCGAAACAGAGTTGGAAAACAGAAGACATCAATGATCAAGCTGTTATCGCGACGTTTTCACGCACCATGGTGACATCTGGTACGACATTGATCACTGTTGGTGCATTATGGATTATGGGAGGAGCGCCTTTGGCTGGTTTCTCAACCGCCATGTTTATTGGCGTTCTGTCGGGTACATGGTCTTCGATTTCGATTGGTACTGTTCTGCCGGAGTGGTTGAAACTGGAGCCGAAACATTATCTTCCAGTTGAGATCGACGCTGCGCCGTAGCATTATTTTTAAGGTAAAAGTGCTTGCGCCACTCATCTTGAGTGGCGCTTTTTTGTGCTTATTTCACGCGCATCAAGCGATGTTTCACAAGTCCCAAATCGAACTCTAAGACTTGTGAGCGCTTCATTGCTTCGACTTTATTCAACATTGACTCTTGGTAGCCTTTCTTCTTCATCCACTGAAGAGGTACAGAGAAAGCATCTTCATTAACGACATAAGACTCGCCTTTATGCTCACCGGTATAGACGTTCACAACCCAAACTCGGGCTTGAAAGTCCAATACTTCACCCATGACTTGAGCGATTTTATTCAGAATATTTTTCATTGTTTCCAGTTTGCCTTAGCTTAGTAGCAACCAGACACCAACTCCCATCATTAAAGTGCCTGCGATACGGTTCATTAGACGTACATTCTTAGACTGACCTAATACGTGTTTCAACCCTTTACCACCAGTAGCGTACAGAGACATGCAAATGAACTCAAACAGTAAAATAATGGAGACAAGTATGATCAGTTGCGGTGCAAGCGCTGCGTTTTGGTCTATAAAAGGCGGTAAAAGAGAAATCATAAATGCCCAGCCTTTTGGGTTTGCGATTGCGGTAACGAAGCCTTGCATGATAAGTGCGATATTGTCACTCTTTGGTGTTTCTAAGTTGTCGACATTAATCGCAAGTTTCCCTCGCGATCGCCACATTTCAACACCAAGATAGAGTAAATAACCGCCACCAATGAACTTTAACGCGATAAACATCCAAGGATAATTGAGCATAATCGCAGCGATACCTAACACCGCAGAGACTGACACCAGCGCGACACCGAGAAGTTCCCCTATCATCATCCATAACGTGCGACGATAACCGATAGTCATACCTAACGTTAGGGCGAGAGTCATGCACATACCAGGTGTGATTGAGACAAAAAAGAAAGTAGGGATGAACATACTGAGCAATGCAAGATTCATATCTGTTGATGATTTAGTGATTAAAGAGAAGCCACAAAGATAGTGCAAAGTGGAAAAGGATGCTACTACAAAGCGAACGATTACTTTCACTAGTAGCTAGTTGATGTTCTTCGAATATATAAATTTAAAATGAAATTATATTTTAATCTATGCGTCATAATAGTGCGTATTGCACCAGTATGAGACAAGCTCTTATATCATTTTTAGATTAAATATATTTAATTTATTATATTTTATCGGTATTAATCATCACTGTATTAAAATAATCGAATTGATAACTAAATTATCATTAAATACAGTAATTAAATGATATGTTTGATAATTATTTTTACTGATAATTGAATTATTATTCTAATCTCAAGTTTGTTGTAATCATATAGGCTTAAAATTCAGATCTTAAATCATGACATAATGTAACGTCTACCATTCTGTATGTAAGTACATGATATTTAATAATTATGTTTCTATTTCTGTTGGTGTGGCTTTTGTGGAAGTGTGATTTAAAACAATGACTTATGTAAAATTAACCATTTTATAACATTTCACGGGTAATGAGATCTAAATCAATCTTATGCAATTGGGTGAGTTTTTTATTTGAAATGTAATATTTCTAGGTTAACTTAAAATAAAGGCAGCACGGGATTGGTTGTCAAAAGAATAAATAAACACGTCAGTTGGTGAACTATTTCATCAGTGTATTAAGTTTGCTTTTTAAATGCCGTTAAGAATGGAGTCTTCAATGAAGAAAGTCGCTTTGATCACTGGATCAAAAGGCGGAATTGGTTCTGCTATTTCCTCTCAATTAGTCAATGACGGTTACCGTGTAATCGCTACTTATTTCACAGGTAACTACGAATGTGCGCTGGAGTGGTTCAACAGCAAAGGGTTTACCAAAGATCAGGTTCGCCTTTTTGAGTTGGATGTAACAAACACGACAGAGTGTGCAGAGAAATTGGCGCAATTGCTTGGGGAGGAAGGAACCATTGATGTTGTTGTCAACAACGCAGGAATCACACGTGATGGCGTGTTTAAAAAGATGACTGCGCAAGCTTGGAATGATGTCATCAATACCAACCTCAATAGTTTATTCAACGTTACGCAACCCCTCTTTGCTGCAATGTGCGAAAAAGGCGGTGGTCGTGTCATCAATATCTCTTCAGTCAATGGTCTTAAAGGGCAGTTTGGTCAAGCAAACTACTCGGCGGCGAAAGCTGGGATGATCGGTTTCTCTAAAGCCTTAGCATACGAAGGTGCTCGCTCGGGTGTGACAGTTAATGTTATCGCTCCGGGTTACACGGGTACGCCAATGGTTGAGCAAATGAAGCCAGAAGTGCTGGAATCCATCACGAACCAAATTCCAATGAAACGTCTTGCGACACCAGAAGAAATTGCAGCATCAGTGAGCTTCTTGGTCAGCGATGCGGGCGCCTACATCACCGGAGAGACTTTGTCGGTGAACGGCGGCCTATACATGCACTAAGGAGAGAAGATGATGGAAAAAGTATTTATCGTAGCGGCGAAGCGTACTCCAATTGGTGCTTTTGGTGGCAGCCTGAAAAATACTTCTGCTGGCGATCTGGCAGCAGTAGCGATTAAAGGCGCGTTGGAAGCGGCAAAGTTGCCTGGCGACAAGGTTGACGAAGTGATTGTCGGCAACGTTGTTGGTGCAGGTCAAGGAATGGGTGTTGGCCGCCAAGCGGCACTGTTTGCGGGGATTCCTGAATCTGTTCCTGCATATGGCGTAAACATGGTTTGCGGTAGTGGCATGAAAACGGTCATGGATGCCGTGTCCCATATCCGTAGTGGCGATGCTGAGATCGTTGTTGCAGCGGGTGTTGAAGTCATGTCTCAGATTCCATTTGCTGCACCAAGCAGCATTCGTGATGGCAACAAAATGGGCAATCTGGAACTGAAAGATCTGCTCGTAGCGGACGGTTTAACCGATGTTTACAACCAATATCACATGGGTGTGACGGCAGAAAACGTAGCAAAACAAATCGGCTTAACTCGCCAGCAGCAAGACGAATACGCGCTGTCTAGCCAACAGAAAGCGGTAGCCGCTATCGAAGCTGGCAAATTTCAAGACGAAATTGTGCCAGTGGAAGTAAAGCAACGCCGTGAAACCGTGATGTTTGATACGGATGAATACCCAAAAGCGAACGCGACAATGGAAGCCTTAAGCAAGCTACGTCCTGCTTTTGACCGCGAAGGCACTGTGACTGCGGGTAATGCATCAGGCATTAACGATGGCGCGAGTGCGATTATCGTGGCGTCTGAAAGCGCAGTTAAAGCGCATGGATTAACGCCGCTTGCTGAGATCGTAAGCTATGCGCAATCGGGTCTTGATCCGAAGATCATGGGCCTAGGTCCTGTTGAGTCGGTCAATAAAGCACTCGAAAAAGCGGAACTCACAGTAAATGACATCGACGTTTACGAGTTAAACGAAGCATTTGCAGCGCAAGCACTTGGCGTGATTCATCAGTTGGCGGAAACAAACCAAGTTCCAGTTAACGCGATTCAAGATAAAGCGAACTTTAACGGCGGTGCTATCGCGCTAGGACACCCGCTTGGTGCATCTGGAAACCGAATCTTAGTCACGCTGGTTCACGAGCTTCATAAGCAAAATGGTCAATATGGCGTTGCTTCACTTTGTGTGGGCGGCGGCATGGGCACGGCTGTGGTTGTAAAGACAGTTAAGTAATTATTTAAACGGACATTTTTAATTCTTTCTCTAGGAGACAAACCATGTACACAGATTTCTTCAAAACATTTAGCGATCAAACTGAAAAAAATCTAGAACCTTACTTGAAGTTCAACAAGCTAGTGACAAAAAACGTAGAAGTGTTGACCGAGCTTCAATTGAACGCCATTCGCACATACAGTGAAGTGGGTCTAAACCAGATGAAAGCAGCGACAGAAATCAAAGACGTAACGTCATTGACTGCTTTCAACAGTCAGCAACTAAGCGTACTTACTAAACTTTCTCAACAAATGATGGATGACAGCAACAAGCTTCAAGCGATTGCAAAAGAGTTCAAAGAAGACGTTGAGAAAATGACTTCGGAAAATCTAAAGACTGTTACTCCAGCGTAATTTGTCCGATTCTCGCCGCCCCTAGATTTGGGCGGCGTTGTTTTTTCCGAATATAGGAGTAAGACTATGTTTCAACACTTCTTTTCGGACTATCTTGTGAAGCTTCAGGAAACCAATCATCAGTGGTGGCATGATTTCGAAGTGAACAAGGCAGTCGTGAACTCTCCTTTAAACAAGGCCATGCAAGAAGTGAACTTTGAGGATACTGCCAAACTGTTCGAACAAGCTGCGAATCAGCCTGCTGCGATTTTAAAGCTGCAAGCACAGTGGTGGGAACAGCAGCTGCAAATTTGGCAGAATGTTGCATTGGCAGGGAACCAAGCACAAATCGTCGAAGCTGAAAAAGGGGATAAGCGTTTCTCAAACGAAGCGTGGCAAAATGAAGCCATGTATAGCTTCATCAAACAATCCTACCTTTTATTTAGTAAGACCTATCTGGACACCATCGAGTCTTTGGAAGGCTTAGATGAAAAGACGAAAGAACGTATTATTTTTTTCTCTCGCCAAGCCATTAACGCCCTTTCTCCTTCCAACTTCATCGCCACTAACCCAGAGCTTTTGAAGCTGACACTTGAGCAAAACGGTCAAAACTTACTGGCAGGCTTAGAGCAGTTGAAAGAAGACGTTGAGTCGAGCGCAGACATTTTAAAAATTCGTATGACGAATAACAATGCATTCCGCGTGGGAGATGACGTTGCGACGACACAGGGCAATGTGGTTTTTCAAAACGAATTGTTTGAGTTGATTCAATATCGACCTCTAACAGAGAAAGTGAATGCGACGCCGCTGCTCATCGTCCCACCTTTCATCAATAAATACTACATCCTTGATTTAACAGCAAAGAACTCAATGGTTCGATGGTTGTTAGAGCAGGGGCATAGTGTATTTATGATGTCTTGGCGCAATCCAGGCAAGGCACAAGCGCACATAGAGTTTGGTGACTACGTGACAGAAGGCGTAGTGAAAGCCGTCGCTGCAATTGAAGATATAACAGGACAAGAGCAAATCAATGCTGCTGGTTATTGTATCGGTGGTACTGTTTTAGCAAGCACGGTTGCCTACTACGCTGCAAAACGTATGAAGAAGCGCATTAAGTCTGCCACTTTCTTCACCACGTTGCTCGACTTCTCTCAACCAGGTGAAGTCGGCGCGTATATCAATGACACCATTGTTAGTGCAATTGAAGCGCAAAATAACGCAAAAGGGTATATGGACGGCCGTTCCTTAAGCGTGACGTTTAGTTTACTGCGTGAAAACAGCTTGTACTGGAACTACTACGTCGACAATTACTTGAAGGGTAACAGTCCGGTTGATTTCGACTTGTTGTACTGGAATAGCGATAGCACCAACGTCAGCGCTGCATCTCACAATTTCTTGCTTCGCGAGCTCTATTTAGAGAACAAGCTGGTGCAAGATAAAGGCGTCAAAATTGGTGGAGTATGGATTGATCTAAATAAGATCAAAATTCCTAGCTATTTTGTGTCAACGAAAGAAGACCACATTGCGTTATGGCAGGGAACTTACCGTGGTGCGCTGAACACGGGTGGTAACAAAACGTTTGTCCTCGGTGAATCTGGTCATATTGCGGGCATCGTGAACCCTCCAGCTAAAAATAAGTATGGTTATTGGTTGAACGATAATTTGGATGACTCTGCTGATGAGTGGTTGAATAACGCGGAACACAAAGAGGGATCGTGGTGGACACACTGGAACGAGTGGTTACTCCAATTCAACCCTAAAGAGCAAGTTGAGCCTTTCCCTATTGGCTCAGAAAACCATCCGGTTATTGATGAGGCGCCAGGACAATACGTCAAACAGGTTCTGCCAGTAAAAGAATCTTAAACGACTCCCTATAGCAGTAAATCTTAGCGGCCTTTATGGTCGCTTTTTTTATGTATGACTGCTTGTTTATTGTTGGCAAGTACCATTGATTAATAAATAAAAAGCGCCGAGCATTTGCTCGGCGCTCAGTGTCAACAAATAGGCTAGTTGACGAGTAGAGATGCGTTACGTTACACCTCTTTATCCTTACCAAATGACAGCAGCCAGAGAGAGATTGCTGCTACCGCCACAAAGCCGGAAAGAATAATCACTGGCATAGCACTGTAGCCAAGGATATGCCAAATTACAGATTCTAATGTACTCATGGTAAGTCTCCTTAGTGCCAGCCTTCAACGCCGCTCATGTCTGGTAGTTTGTGCGCAATACCTTTGTGACAGTCTACACATGTTTTCTCGCCTGAAGCGAGAGCGGTGGAGTGTTGTTCTGCCGCACGTGATCCTTGCTGAGAGTAATCCATGAAATCAAACTCATGACAGTTACGACATTCAAGAGAGTCATTCTTTTTCATACGTGCCCACTCTCGCTCTGCGAGGTGTCCACGACGCTCTTGGAACTTCTCTGGCGTATCGATCGTCTTCGTTACGAAGTGTGCAAATAGCTCTTTAGATGCCTGTACTTTACGAACGATCTTATCCGTCCATTCATGAGGAACGTGACAGTCTGAACAAATCGCACGAACACCAGATCGGTTGGAGTAGTGAATTGTTTCTTGAATTTCAGCAACGATCGGCGCGTGACAGCCAGAACAGAATTCTTCTGTGTTGGTTGCTTCCATACCTGTGTTGAATGCGCCCCAAAATAGAAGGCCACCAGCGAAGCCTAGAAATAAAACCACACCAGCGGCAGCTTTACTCGGGCTCGACAGTCTCTTCCAAAACGCTTTAAGTATTTTCATAAGTAACCTCTTAGTACTCGCGTTTCAATTACTGAAGCGAATCGACTGCCTTAAACTCGTTTTCCACTAGTGGTTTTGCATCCGTTTGTGGAACGTGACATTGCAAACAGAAGTAACGACGAGGAGACATATCTGCCAGTACCGCATCTTCTCTGTTTACATAGTGCGTTACGCTAATTTTAGTCGCACCTGACTCTTTTGCATTTTTCCAGCTATGACATGCAAGACACTTGTTAGCATTTAACGAAATTTCGTAGTGACGAATGCTGTGTGGGATCAACGGTGGTTGATAAACATAGCTGTCTTCAACGATTTGATCTTTAGGGAAGTCTTTGAACTCGTCTGCTGGACGCGTATCTTCCAATTGAGACATTCCACGTAAAGATTCTAGACCACCAATACCACCTGGATTATCCAACTCAGCTTGCGCAATGCCTGTCACTAACGCACCTACAGATAAAACTGCGACAAGTAATTTTTTCATCATTTCATCTCCGCCTTTATGGCTTAAATTCTTTATTAGGCCGCCATAATGACGGCCGTAGCATTCAGTATCTGAAGGTTAAGCAATCTTAGTGATTTTGACTGGGCACTTCTTAAAGTCTGTCTGTTTAGACAGTGGATCAGTCGCATCTAGGATAAGCTTGTTAATCAAAATACGTGCATCAAAGAACGGTACGAATACCAAGCCTTTTGGCGGACGGTTACGACCGCGAGTTTCAACACGAACGCGTACTTCACCGCGTTTGTTTGCCATGAGTACTTCTTCACCACGACGAACATTGCGTGCTTTTGCGTCTTCTGGGTGCATGTAACACACTGCGTCTGGTACTGCTTTGTATAATTCAGGTACACGACGAGTCATGGTGCCTGTGTGCCAATGCTCAAGAACACGACCAGTACATAACCACATATCAAATTCATCGTTCGGTACTTCTGGTGGCGCTTCGTATGGCGCGGAAATGATCTTCGCTTTGCCGTCAGCATTGCCGTAGAAGTCCCAACCAGAACCTTCTTTCGCGTATGGGTCTGAACCTTCTTTAAAGCGCCACTGTGTTTCCTTACCATCAACAACAGGCCAACGTAGACCACGCACTTGGTGGTAGCGGTCGTATGGAGCCAAATCATGACCGTGACCACGGCCAAATGTTGCGTATTCCTCAAACAGACCTTTTTGAACATAGAAACCGAAGTGGTGAGCATCGTCATTCAGTTCACGAGCTTCTTCGATAGGGAATTTGTCGACGTTACCATTACGGTAAAGTACGTCGTACATTGTTTTACCACGGTATTGAGGCGCTTTCGCTAGAAGCTCTTCAGGCCACACTTCTTCCATTTTGAAGCGTTTCGAGAACTCCATTAGCTGCCAAAGGTCGGATTTTGCTTGACCGACCGTGCCCACTTGTTGGTACCAAGCTTGAGTACGACGCTCTGCGTTACCGTAAGCACCTTCTTTTTCAATCCACATTGCGGTAGGAAGAATAAGGTCTGCTGCTTGTGCTGTTGCTGTCGGGTATGGGTCAGACACAACGATGAAGTTTTCTGGGTTGCGGTAACCTGGAAGACGTTCTGTGTTGATGTTTGGACCGGCTTGCATGTTGTTGTTACATTGAACCCAGTAACAGTTCAGAACGCCGTCATTCAGCATACGGTCTTGCAATACGGCGTGGAAGCCAGGTTTTGGTGGAATCGTACCTTCTGGCAGTTTCCAGATGTCTTCTGCAATCTTACGGTGTTTAGGGTTAGCAACCACCATATCCGCTGGTAGGCGGTGAGCAAACGTACCAACCTCACGAGCGGTACCACATGCTGATGGTTGGCCCGTTAGTGAGAATGGGCTGTTCCCCGGAGTCGAGATCTTACCGGTTAGTAGGTGGATGTTGTAAACCAAGTTATTCATCCATACACCACGAGTATGCTGGTTCATACCCATCGTCCATAGAGACATCACTTTCGTGTTTGGATCCGCGTATTGCTTCGCAAGCTCGATAAGCTTCTCTTTCTCAACACCAGAGATTTCAGATGCTTTCTCTACTGTGTATGGCGCTACTGATTTCTTGTACTCTTCGAATGAGATAGAAGTGAGTTTGCCAGAGTTCGGGTTCTTCGCTGCTTTTTGTAGCGGATCATCGTCACGTAGACCGTAGCCGATGTCAGTGTCTGCTTGAGTGAAGTTCGTGTGTTTGTTCACGAAGTCCCAGTTTACTGCATCGTTTTCGATGATGTAGTTTGCGATGAAGTTAGCAATTGCAAGGTCAGACTGAGGATTGAAAATGTAGCCGTGGTCTGCCAACTCAAATGAACGATGGTAGTAAGTAGAAAGCACGTTCACTTTAACGTGAGGGTGGCTTAGGCGGCGGTCAGTAATGCGAGTCCATAGAACCGGGTGCATCTCTGCCATGTTTGAGCCCCAAAGAACGAAAGCGTCTGCGTTCTCAAAGTCATCGTAACAACCCATTGGCTCATCGATACCGAATGCGCGCATGAAACCTACAACGGCAGAAGCCATACAGTGGCGAGCGTTTGGATCAATGTTGTTTGATCGGAAGCCTGCTTTCATTAACTTTGATGCAGCGTAGCCTTCCATTACTGTCCATTGGCCTGAGCCAAACATACCTACGCTTGTTGGGCCTTTTTTCTCGAGGGAAGCTTTCCATTTCTCAGCCATGATGTCGAAAGCGTCATCCCAAGAGATAGGTGTAAATTCACCATCTTTGTGGAATTTGCCATCTTTCATTCGTAGCATCGGTTGAGTTAGACGGTCTTGACCGTACATGATCTTAGAAAGGAAGTAACCTTTGATGCAGTTCAGACCTTTGTTTACTGGTGCTTCTGGGTCACCCTGTGTTGCTACCACTTTGCCGTTTTGAGTGCCAACAAGAACAGAACAGCCTGTACCACAGAAACGACAAGGTGCTTTGTCCCATGTGATTTTGGTTTGATCAGAGCTTGCAATCAGGTTGGCTGCAGATGCTGGTAGTGTCACACCTGCGACAGCAGCAGCTGATGCAGCCGCGTTTGCTTTCACAAACGCACGTCTTGTCATTTTCATACTTCACCCTCGATTTGGGAATGTTGTGTTCCAGTGTCTTCTTCATCCGTTTCTTCAAGCCCAGTTTCGATTTGGTGATAAACCAATACCGTGCTTAAGACGTTCGGTAAATTGTTAATGGCATCGATAGTGTCTGTGATGAAACCTTGGTTCTCAGTTTCAAGTACGACGATAATCTTGCCTTCAGGACTGTCACCATAGATTTCCGCATTTTCGTGTGCTTCTATCTTTTGTTTGATTTCGTCCAAATGTTCCGGCAGCACATGTACTACCAAACTTGAAATATGCACTTCATTTAGTGACATATAGCTCTCTCATTTATTTTTATTGCCTTTGGCCGACGACATTCGGCTTAGGCTGTTGTATTGCTCACATTGATGGATGAAGTCGGGCACACTGAAACACAGGCGCCGCAGCCGTTACACTCATCAAGGTCTAAATTGGGTTGTGCTACTTTCCCCAGTTCTAATTTGAACTGAATTGCCATCGGGTCGCACATATCCCCACAACTTCGGCATTCGACATTTTGTTTTGCTAAGCAGTTATCGTTGATACTTGCTTTTGCTTGCCAAGGTTGTTCTGTTTCTGGCAAGAAAAGGGGCTCAGGACAGGCGTTTGCACATTGATAGCAAAATGTGCATTCATCGATGGAAAAATCGACCGAGGGGAATCCGCCATCACTTTTGGTTATAATCTTTGTTTCACAGGCCTCAATGCATTTACCGCAGCGAGTGCAATCGTCCGTAAACTGTTGCGGTTTAGTTAACCAAGGCAAACGTACGGCGTTGTCGGGGTGCGCTTTTCTTGCAAAGAGTCTTCTTCTGGAAAGGTCTACCACTTAGTCACCTCGAAACTTGGAACCCAAACTAAGCATAGTCCACAATTTTCATTAATAAACTGTCATTTAAACTAACGAAATTGTAGTTTTTGACATATTTGTATAAATACCTCTTAGGGGGTAAATGGTATGCAATATTGTTTTGGATCAATAAATTCCGTCGCAGGTGATCACATATTGATAAAGTTGAAAGGTAATGGGTTCATTGCACGTAAAAATAGGATTGTTAATGGGCGAGGAACTCAGATTGTTTAAAAATGTGAAAAAGTCGGTGACGCGCACGATTGCGTCCGCGATGCTTCTTATTTTGCTGCTCTCAGTCGCTACGACTGGTTTTGCGATTTTTACGTTAGCGTCCAGTTTGAACGATGCTGAAGCCGTCAATGTTGCTGGCTCGATGCGAATGCAAAGCTACCGTCTGGCGAATGATATTCAGGTTAAATCTGTTGACTATTCTTCACATATTGACGCATTTGAACATTCGATATATTCACCTTCAATGAAAGCGCTTCAGCATTGGTCTGTGCCAGAAGACATCACTCACGATTACTACCGTCTTATTATCAGATGGCATGAACTCAAGGCGGTGCTTAGAGGAGACAACCCGGCAGAATATCAACTCCTAGTGGCCGGTTTTGTTGAACAAATCGATGAGTTTGTATTTAAGCTACAAAGCTTTTCGGAGCAAAAACTGATTAACTTAGCCTGGATCGGCGGGTTAGGGTTGGGTGGCATTCTTTGTGTCAGTATGTTTGTCGTTCATTTTGTGCGCCTCGAAGTTGTTCGGCCTCTGCGTGCCTTAGTTTTTGCTAGCGAGCAAATTAAAAATCGCTCATTCAATATATCGCTCAATGTATCCAGCGATAATGAAATGGGAATACTGACTCGAACCTTTAACCGGATGGCGACAGACCTTGGTAAGTTGTACCGAGGATTAGAACAAGCGGTTGATGAGAAAACACGTAAATTGCAGCATGCCAACCAGTCTTTAGAAGTGCTGTACGACTCGTCAAAAGAACTCACGGCGTCGCGTATTAATCAAGACAATTTCCAGGCGATTTTGCAGCATATCGTCAGTCTTGAGGGCATTAAAGCGGTCAAACTTGAAATCGAGCAGCTAGGAGAACCGAGCTGGATATTGATGGAAGGAGAAGAATGCTGCCAAGATTGTGATGAAGATTGCCACGGTAAAGCCCTGATGCTAGATGATGAGCACTTGGGCTATTTATATTGGAAAGCAGGGTTACCTTGTCCGAACGAGGCTCTTATTGACAACTTCGTGCAGATTTTATCACGCGCCGTGTATTACAATCGGGCGCAGCGCCAAGCAGAACAAATTCTGCTGATGGAAGAGCGAGCCACTATTGCTCGGGAGTTGCATGATTCATTGGCTCAAGCACTCTCTTACTTAAAAATTCAGGTCGCTTTGTTAAAGAGAAGCGTAAAGAACTTGCCTGACGAAAAGGCGATCGCGCAGGCTAATCAAGTTATTGCTGAGCTAGATACGGGCTTATCTGCCGCGTATACGCAGTTACGCGAGTTACTGACGACGTTTCGTCTTACGATTAAAGAGGGCAGTTTTGGCCAAGCATTGCAAGACATGGTTGAAACGCTCAGTGAACAAACTGCTGCGGACATTACGCTAAAAAATAGACTTTCATCAACTGAACTGGATGCACATCAGCAGGTTCATTTACTACAGTTGATAAGAGAAGCGGCAATTAATGCAATCAAACATGCGCAAGCAGATAATATTCACATTCAATGTCTCGATAATGATGGAAAAGTCACAGTAACCGTTAGCGACGATGGAATAGGCTTTGAACATCAAGACGAAAAATTAAATCATTACGGTATGAGTATCATGCAAGAGCGGGCCGCTAGACTGCATGCCGATCTGCACATCGAAGCATCGATAAACAAAGGTTGTACCGTAAAATTAGAATTCCAACATAGTAAGGAAGTAAACAGTGACAGTGTGTAAAGTAATGCTGGTGGATGATCATCCACTCATGCGAAGAGGTATCCACCAGCTTTTAAGCTTTGAGCCTGAGTTTGAGGTCATTGCAGAAGCAAGTAATGGCGCGGATGCAGTAGCGAAAGCGCATGAGCTAGAACTGGATCTTGTACTTCTTGATCTTAATATGAAAGGCATGTCTGGCCTTGATACTTTGCAAGCACTGCGTGCAGATGGCTGTGAAGCCAGAATTGTCATTCTAACCGTTTCAGATAGCCCAGCAGATATAGAAGCAATAGTTCGAAGTGGTGCCGATGGCTATTTATTGAAAGACACTGAGCCTGATGAGTTGGTTGAGTTGCTAAAACAAGCGCACCAAGGGGACAAGGCATACAGCCAAGAAGTTTCTAAGTATTTGAGTGAACGTTCAGAGCAAGAGGACGTGTTTGATACACTGACCGATCGTGAATCGCAGATCTTAAGAGAGGTGGCAAGAGGTTTCCGCAACAAGCAAATTGCCGATCGTCTTTTTATCTCTGAGTCTACGGTTAAAGTACATATGAAGAGTTTACTTAAAAAGCTTCAAGTTCCTTCTCGTACTGCAGCAACCGTCCTTTATCTTGAGCGCTTTGGCGACATCAAATAACATTGTTGGATTTTAATCTATAATAATAAATAAAATCAAATAGTTATATGGATTCTGACGAATAAAAAAACCGCCTTTTAGGCGGTTTTTTTACTTGTCTGGGCGAATAGAGTACAAGTCACTGTTGTGCTTACCACACTCCAAATAGTACTGATAAGCCACTTTTTTGCTTTCAGCAATGACTCTCATGCAGTGCATTTTCCCCTGTTCAAAATATCGAATCTCATATTCTACACTGGTATCAAGTTGCTCAGCGGCTGCCATACTTCGCCTCCATAAACCATCCAAAAAACATCCATGCAAATTATATGCCGTTATAGGGAGCGTCGTTCGGTACGTTTTTTAGCCGATAATTGCGCTCTAACTCACTTTTTTGCGGATAGCTGTGATCAAAAAGTTAATTTCAAACTCTATATATTATTAAGGTGGCAATCAATATTTGTCACACTGGTGTAAGTTTGCCGCAATACTAAGTGATACAGGTTGAGTATAGAACTTAATCAACATAAAAGGGAATACGAATAAGTGACTAAATTAAAGGGTGTATCTAATAAGGCGCTTCGTTATGGCCTTCTATTTTGTTTCGTATTTCTGCTTGCCGGTTGTGCGAAAAAGTTTTTATACAGCAATATCGATTGGTTCGTGCTCGATTACTTAGAGGACTATGTCTCGTTGCAAGGGGAACAAAAAGTCCTAGTGGAAGAGCGTTTATTATTGTTGGCAGACTGGCACAAGAAAGAGGAGTTACCATTATATATCGAACATTTAAAAGACCTTGAGAGATTAAAAGCGAGCGATATCACCTTAAATTACTTACAACAAAATCGAGATAGAACGCGAGCGCATTACGATAGAGTGGTAAGCAAAGCAGCACCAGATCTTTTTGCGTTAAGTTTGCAGTTAACGAAAGAGCAAGAACGCGAGTTTTTGAGTAATGTACAAGAACATTATCAAGAGCGAAACGCAAAATATGCCGATAAGACAGAAGACGAAGTGCGTGAAATTATTCTGGATAACACTGAAGAGTGGATGGAAGAATGGCTAGGGAATCTATCAGGAAATCAGCGTCAATTAGCTCAAAGATTTTCTCAGCAAGTTATTTTAAACAGCCCTTTATGGAGAGATTATCGAGCCACGGTATATCAAGAGCTCGAATACTTGTTCGACAACAAATCTAATGTTGTGACTTATCAAGATATATTTATGCGACTCTTGTTCGAGCCAGAGAGTTATTATAGTGAACAGCTTTCTCTGAATATTGACTCTAACTTTGCATTGGTTGATCAACTGACATTAGATGTTTCTCGTTCGATGACCGATAAGCAATGGCGTCATTTTCGTGAAAAGGTTAAAGAGTGGCGAGTACTGGCTGAGGAACTTTTAGATTAAATTCATGCTTCAATGAGCGAAAGCAAAGCGCAAAAGCCTTTCTTATCAAAAAATGATTCAAAGCAAATTCTTATTGAGCTAAGAGCGTAACATAGCGTGAGGTTTGATGAGGCAACGTCAGCTTATTAATGCGTGATAAGGCCTCATCGTACAAAACAATGAGAATAAATATGAAACATTTAGTTGAAAGATTTCTTCGATACGCCACGTTTGATACCCAATCCAATCCACATGTGACGCTTTGCCCAAGTTCACCTGGTCAGCTTGTGTTTGCTGAGTTACTTAAAAAAGAGATGATCGAGCTTGGTTTAAGTGACGTGACTTTGGATAAAAATGGCTACTTGATGGCTAAACTGCCAGCCAATGTTGATTATGAGGTTCCTCCTATCGGCTTCATTGCCCATATGGATACCGCGCCGGATGCATCTGGCAAAAACGTAAAGCCGCAATTCATCGAAGATTACCAGGGCGGCGATATTGCATTAGGGTTGGGGGACGAAGTGTTATCTCCCGTGCAATACCCAGATTTACATCACCTACATGGCCACAATCTTATTACTACCGATGGCACTACATTACTTGGCGCGGATAACAAAGCTGGTATCGCAGAGATTCTTTCCGCGGTAGCTCTGCTACTGGAAAACCCAGACATTCCACACGGCGACATTTGTATCGGCTTTACTCCGGATGAAGAAATCGGTCGTGGTGCAGATTTGTTTAATGTTAAAAAATTTGGCGCGAAATGGGCATACACTATAGATGGTGGCCCGCAAGGTGAGTTGGAATACGAAAACTTTAATGCAGCAAACGCTGATGTAATTTTTCATGGTGTTAGCGTTCATCCAGGTACTGCAAAAGGCAAAATGGTCAATGCGATGAACTTGGCTGCGAAATTTCAAGTTCAAATGCCCCAAGATCAAACTCCGGAAACAACCGAAGGTTACGAAGGGTTCTTCCATCTAAAATCGGCAGAAATGGGCGTTGCACGAAGCGAGCTAGGTTACATTATTAGAGACTTTGACCGTCAAAGACTTGAGGATCGAAAAGCCTTTATGCAGAAACTCGTCGATGAAATGAACACGGGTTTACGCCATGGTTCTGTAGAGCTAAAAATAAAAGACAGCTATTACAATATGAGAGAAATGGTTGAGCCTTACCCTCATATCATTGAGCTGGCAAAGCAAGCGATGGAAGCGTGTGATGTGGAACCGATTATAAAACCTATTCGTGGTGGTACAGATGGTGCTCGTTTATCTTTTATGGGTTTGCCGTGCCCGAATATCTTCACCGGTGGTTTTAACTTCCACGGAATTCATGAGTTTATTTCTGTTGAAATGATGGAAAAATCAGTACTCGTTATTGTCAAAATTGCTGAGCTCACAGCGAAAAAACACAGTTAAAAGACTACGTCGAGACCTCTTGCAGATTTAATAACAAAATAGCCCAGATCTCTCTGGGCTATTTAACTATTAAGATGGGATACTAGCGCACGTCTTTGTCTTCAATTTCAATGTCTTCTAGCGGTAACCAGTCGACTTTCACACCCGCTTGATCGAACATATCTTGACTGACTTGGATTTTATCTCCCCAGCGAGATAAAAAGTCTTCAGACTGCTCAGGGCAGTGTACGTGTGAGATCCCTGTTTGAATGATCTTTGCCGCGCAGTTAGGGCAAGGAAAATGCGTTACCCAAATATCACATCCGTCTAAGTCACGTTTTGAGAACAAAATTGCGTTCTCTTCCGCGTGCAGTGTTTTAAGGTATTTCAACTCGCGCTCATCGGTGTCGACACTGTCAGAAACACCATGCGGATAGCCATTAAATCCAACAGATACAATGCGATTCTGTTTAGTAATAACGGCACCGACTTGTGTTGATGGGTCCTTACTCCAAGACGCCACTAGTTCTGCCATCTGGTAAAAGCGTTTCGCCCATTTAGAAATCATAGTCATCCTCTCTGTCGAAGGCGTTGAATTAATTGAATGATAACCCATTTATATTAAAAAAATAGTCAAAATCGGGGTCTTGAGTATGAAGGCGTCACTTTTTACCTTTTTAGCCACAAAACGTTCTTATCTTGAGCACTGAATCTCACTTTACGCCCGAATACAATACTCCCGTTAGTGTTTCCAAGCACACGCTAAAATTCGCGATCTCCTAAGGCGTATATTAAATAGTTATGATTGAGTTGTATGTATATTGCTCATTGAATACCACTGTTAACTAAATTACTTTATTTTCCTTTTGTTTCTCATGTTTACATTTAGAAACACCTTGGACGCTTTTCAGTGAAGTTTTCAGTGGCAGCAAGGAGTAAGGTTGATAGGAATTCAACAATATCCTGTTCTATAAAGACGGTAAATACATGCAAAAGAAACCACTTGTCGCACTAATGGCGGCTACAGCAATCCTCGCTGGATGCGGGGAAGCTAATAATGCCCAAACGAAAGGTCAAGCGCCTCTCGTAGTGACTCAGGATGTCACGGTTATCGACTACCAACCGAGCAAGTCTTATATCGGTCGCATTGAAGCAGTAGAAGATACCAATATTACCGCGCAGATTTCTGGCTACTTAAAAGCTCGTCACTTTGAAGAGGGGCAAATGGTAGAAAAAGGGCAGCTCCTTTACTCTATCGAGCCATCTTCTTTTGAAGCCCAAGTCGCGAGTGCTAAAGCCGCACTTGCACAAGCTAAAGCGGCGCTAAAAAAAGCCGAATTAGATCATACTCGAGGTAAAAACTTGTTGCCTCGCGGTAGTATCTCTCAATCTGAGTTTGATGCTTTAACTGCGGCACTTCTTGGTGCGAGAGCAGAGCTAGAAGCGGAAAATGCTCAACTTAAACTTGCTGAAGTTAACCTTTCCTATACTCAAATCCGAGCACCTTTTAGCGGACGTATTAGTGATACCAAAGTGAGTACGGGTGATCTGGTTTCTCCGTCATCTGGCGTGCTGACAACTCTGGTGAGTTTAGATCCAGTTCATACCTCATTTAGTGTGAGTGAGCGTGAGCGTTTAGCTATGGGTATGGATCAAGTAAAAGGTGATGGCTCGGCTGAATCAAACCGCGTTGAAGTTCAGCTTGAACTGGAAAATGGACAGTTTTTTGAGCATCTTGGTAAGCTTGATTTCTTAGGTAATCGTATTGACACCAAAACGGGTACGATTGCTATGCGCGCGCTAGTGCCAAACCCAGAGCAGAAGTTACTTCCGGGTCAACACATCAAAGTGAACTTGAGAGATAAGAACACGAAAGACGTTATTGTTATCCCACGACGTGCCGTACAGACTGACTTAGAAGGTGACTTTGTGATGGTGATGGCTGAGGGAAGTGTGGCAGAGCGTCGTAACGTCGAGCTTGGCCCTCAGGTTGAACAAGGCATTATCATTCGAGAAGGGCTCGATCAGGAAGATACGGTTATTACACAAGGCCTACAACGTGTGCGTAATGGTGTAGAAGTGCGCCTTCAAGCACCTGCTGAAGATAAGCAGTAGGGGGCACTATGTTAAGTCGTTTCTTTATTCAGAGACCTAAATTCGCGCTGGTTATTTCGATCATATTAACGCTAGCCGGCGCGATCTCACTGGCGATTTTGCCAGTGGCTGAGTATCCACAGATAAGCCCGCCATCAGTAAGCGTTTCGGCTTACTACACTGGCGCGAGTGCGGAAGTTGTCGAGCAGGCCATTGCGGACCCCATAGAGACCTCAGTCAACGGCGTTGAGGATATGATATACATGTCTTCAAAGAGCGCGAACGATGGCTCTTACAGCCTAAACGTCACGTTCGATGTTGGCACCGATCCAGATATGGCGCAAGTTAACGTGCAAAACCGCGTGTCACAGATTGAGTCAAAACTGCCTCAAGAAGTTCGCATGGTTGGTGTGACGGTGAAAAAGCGTTCACCTGACTTGCTGATGGTACTTAACTTCTATTCACCTGATGGCAAATACGATGATCAGTTCTTGATTAACTACATTAACTTGAATGTAAAAGATCAGTTGGCTCGTGCGAAAGGTATCAGTGAAGTTAACGTGATTGGTGGTGGCGAATACGCAATGCGTGTTTGGTTAGATCCTGAAAAAATGGCCAACCTTAAGCTAACCACGTCAGACGTATACGCCGCTTTGGCTGAACAGAACGTTCAAGTTGCGGCAGGGCGTGTAGGTGCAGCACCATACAACAATCCGCAAGAAGTTCAGTTTAACCTTGTGACCAAAGGTCGCTTGGAAAGCGTGAGTGAGTTTGAGAACGTAGTCCTTCGAGCTAATCCCAATGGCTCTACGGTTTATCTGAAAGATGTTGCTCGCGTTGAACTAGGCAAAAAGTTCTACGATGGTAACGGTAAGTTCCGTGGCCAGGACGCGTCAATCGTTGCGTTGTCTCTTCAATCGGATGCGAATGCGTTAGAAAGTGGTCAGGCCGTCATGGAGCTCCTTGAAGGCTTGAGCAAAAACTTCCCAGAGGGAATGGAATACGAGACCAGCTACGATACAACCGTGTTCGTATCTGAATCGATCAAAGGGGTAGTAAAAACACTGATTGAAGCGATTCTATTGGTGATTGCTGTAACTTACTTGTTCTTGGGTAGTGCGCGTGCAACGTTGATTCCTGTTGTCGCGATCCCCGTTTCTCTGATTGGTACGTTTGCCATCATGCAGGCAACGGGCTTCACCATTAATACGGTTACTTTGTTTGGCTTGATCCTTGCGATTGGTATCGTGGTGGACGATGCGATTCTGGTTATCGAAAACGTCGATACTACCATGGCGAAAGACCCAAGCATTTCACCGCGTAAAGCGACGTTGCTAGCGATGAAAGAAGTAACGGGACCAATCATCACGTCGACCTTGGTTCTACTTGCGGTATTCATACCCGTCGCCATGCTGCCAGGTATCACCGGTATCATGTATCGCCAGTTCGCTTTGACCATCTGTATTTCGGTTGTGATTTCATCCATCAATGCATTGACGCTGTCTCCAGCACTTTGTTCTCTGGTATTGAAGCAGGGTGGGGGCAATACCGCTAACTGGTTCCAGGCTTTCAACAGAGGCTTAGAGCGCATCACTACGCGTTATGGCCAGATCGCTGGTTTCTTGGTGAAGAAGTCTTTACTGCTCGTGACGTTCTTTATAGTTGCTATCGCAGCGGTCACTTTCTTTGCGAAAACCACCTCTACAGCGTTTGTTCCTCAAGAAGATAAAGGCATTTTGCTGGTTAACGTACAGCTACCAGATTCAGCCTCTTTATCACGTACTGAAGAAGTCACCAATGATTTAATGAAAATGATCGGTGAAGAGCCTGGTGTGGATGGTGTGACGGTTGCGAACGGTTACTCGTTTATGACAGGCGCAGCAGCATCAAACGGTGCTTCTGTATTTATCAAATTGCATGACTGGGATACTCGTAACTCGCTGCAAGGAGAGCACTCTGCTAATGCTATCGCGGCACGTATTAACGGGCGAGCGGCGACAGAGTTACCTCAAGCGGTTGTTTTTGCGATGGGACCACCGGCGGTTCCAGGTATGGGCGCTGCGTCTGGTTTTGAGTTTGTGCTTGAAGACACGCTAGGGCGAAGTCGTACCGACTTGTCGATGGTCATGGGAGAAATGATCCAAGCGGCTAACCAAGCGCCTGAAATTGCCTACACGTTTAGCACGTTCCGCGCGAATGTTCCGCACTACTACGTTGATATCGATCGTGAGAAAGCGCAGCAATTAGGTATTTCGCTGTCGTCTATTTTCCAAACCTTGCAAGGCAACTTAGGTTCGCTTTATGTGAATGACTTCACCATGTTTGGTAAGAACTTCCGCGTAACCATGCAAGCTGATAGCCAGCACCGTAGCAGCATGGAAGATCTAGAGCGTTTCCATGTTCGTTCTTCGAACGGTGATATGGTCCCGTTAAGTACGCTAGTGAGCTACGAGCAAGTGTTTGAGCCTGATGTGGCGTGGCGTTACAACATGTACCGCAGTGCTATCATTCAAGGCCAACCAGCTCCGGGTTACTCTAGTGGTGATGCGATTGCAGCAATGGAACGCGTTGCTGCTGAAGTTCTTCCGCAAGGGTACACGTATGAATGGACAGGTATGGCTTATCAGGAAGTGCTTGCGGGCAACCAAGCCATTTATGCGTTTGCGCTGGCTTTGATATTCATTTACTTGTTTATGGTGGCTCAGTATGAGAGTTGGAGTATTCCACTGGCTATTATTTTGGTGGTCCCAGTAGCAACGTTAGGTTCCTTCCTTGCGTTGAATCTAACTGGCACGCCGCTTAACTTGTATGCCCAAATTGGTCTTGTCTTGCTCATAGCCTTGGCGGCGAAAAACGCAATTTTGATTGTGGAGTTCGCCAAGCAAGAGCGTGAAGAAAAAAATGCTGATATCGATAGTGCAGCGGTTAAAGGAGGCACGTTACGTTTCCGCGCTGTGAATATGACATCTTGGTCATTTATCCTGGGTATCTTCCCGCTTATCTTTGCCGCTGGTGCGGGGCACGTGAGTCAAAACTCACTCGGCGTGTCGCTGATTGGTGGTCTATTGTGTGTGCTTCTAGCAGGTACATTCTTGATCCCAGGCTTCTACGCCCTGGTGCAAAGACAGCGTGAGAAAGTTCATGGCGGCAACACCAAGCTGGTTCCTCTTGATGATGAATAATCACATCCGAAGTGCGCAGTAAGCACGAAGTGACAATTGAAAAAAAGCCCGAAGCAATGATTGCCTCGGGCTTTCTATTTTGAAAAGGGTTATTTTAGCGCAGTTTTGAATTGTGCAACGGCTTCATCCATATCATGAGCTTGAGCAGAGACAGAGTTCACTTCATGCAAGCATTCCTGAGCGGATTGCATGTTATTCTCAGATATGGCGTTTAGCTCGGTGATTGAACCGCTAACTTGGTTCATCACGATACCTTGTTCTTCAATTGCTGAAGCTATGCGCTCCGAATTACCTTGAATTGAATGCATGTCAGTAATGATCTGTTGCAGGCTAGAATCCAGTTTTTCAGAAGCATTAAGTGTTTGTTGCCCTTGATCGTTACATTGATCAATATCAGCAACAACTGTAGACATTTGAGTTTGAATATCTGCAACGACCCGCGTGATTTCCTCAGTGGATTGATGAGTTCGGCTAGCTAGGGCGCGTACTTCATCGGCAACAACTGCAAACCCGCGGCCTTGTTCGCCTGCTCGCGCGGCTTCAATTGCTGCGTTGAGAGCTAGTAGGTTGGTTTGCTCTGCAATCTCTTGGATGATGTTCACGGCACCACCAATTTTATCTACATGCTGATTCAGCGAGCCAATCGACTGCTGGCTGTTTGATAAAATCGTGGTTAGTTGACCGATGTTGGTTACCGTCGCCTCAACAACTCCTCGACCTTGTTCGGCATTATTCGCTGCCTGATGTACGCCTTCTACCGCAACTGATGTGCTCTCAGAGATTTCACCTATTGTGGCAACCATTTGCTGAACTGCCGTCGCCATTGATGCTGTGTGGTCAGTTTGAGTGTGGAATTGCTCCATAACGCCTTCTAACTCACGATGCATATTATCGGTACTTGCAGTGAGTTGCGCCGATTTTTCTTGGGTACTACTAATTAGATGCTCAAGCTTATCCAATAGGTCATTGAGGTGATGACTGATATCAAATAGCTCGTCTTGACCTTTCAAATCAGATCGAAGTCCCATGTTGTTCGTTTCGCTGATACTTCGAATGGTGCCAAGTAAGCTATTCACTCGCGTATTGATTGAACGTGAAATTTGCCAAATCAATGCGAAAATAACGACTAAGATCAGAGCTGTAATGACCTGCTTGATGGTCGACATTTGTTCATCACGTTGTGCGGCAGCAGAGCTAAGGGCTGTGGAAAAGGTTTCAAATTGCTCTTCTACGGCATGGGATAATGCGCGAGTTTCACCGAGTAGGCCTTTGTCATAAGCAACCCCAACAACTTGCTTTTGGGCCGCCAATTGCTTACCTGTTTTGATAAGCTCCGGAGCATATTGCCCCTCAAGCAAGTCACTATTGAATAGTCCTGCTTTTACCGCAGAGTCAAAACGGACTAATGCCAATAACTGCTGGTGGTCTGAACGTTGTTTAGCTTCTAATAGTGCTTGTTCGTAACCGGCGAGAAGCCCACTCTTTGAATCAAGCCCGTATCGTTGGTAAGCGCTGACCAGATTCTGAAAGCCCCTTTGGTATGCGAGCAAGTCTTGCTTAAATTGTTGACTGGAAGGTAATTCATTACTCTTGAGTATGTTCGCAAGCTCTTTTTCTGTGTCTATAAACTTGTCAACATTGGCGTCAAACTTATTTAGATATTTGTCATTACTACGCAGTAGGAAATCTTTTTCATTTCTGCGTAAGTTGAGTAAGCGTATTTCTAGATCACCAACGAGTTTGATGGCGTGATTAAGATCATTGCTCTTATTTTCAAAATGGGATGACGTACCCAAAAGGGCCACGATGCCTAAAATGGCGATAACTCCGAGGAAGTAGAGTTTTTGCCTAATAGTCATATTGTTGTTTCCTGAATAAGTAACTAAAAAGAGAAATCCAATGAGATTTCCAAGGGCTAGCAAACGTTGTTCAACTAACATGTCGAGAAAACGACATGCACTAATACAGCACTTTTTTACGTTGCTGTTTTTTCGCTCCGTGCTTGTTTTTTGTATCAAGTCGTCGGCGTTGAGAAGCGCGGGTTGGTTTCGTTTTAATACGCTTCTTCTCCTGTAAAGCGGCAGCTTTTATCAATGCTTGAAGCCGATTTAGGGCGTCTTCCTTATTTTGTTCTTGTGTCCGAAATTGTTGCGCTTTGATGATGATCACGCCATCTTTACTTATACGACTATCAGAAAGTGCAAGTAATCGCTCTTTGTAAAAGTCAGGTAAGCTTGAATGCCGGATATCAAAGCGCAGGTGTATAGCGGACGCTACCTTGTTAACGTTCTGGCCACCATTTCCTTGAGCTCTAATTGGGGATAATTGAATTTCCCACTCTTGAATTGTGACGGAGTTCGAAATTTTGAGCATGATAAGTAAATGCCGGTAAGGACGATTGAAAGAGCTGATAAATTAACATTACAGATGCACAAATAGAAGAAAAGACATGAGCACGATTGATTTTAGACCCTATGAGGGATTCATATTTGATATGGATGGTACTCTAATCGATACCATGCCAGCCCACTTGGCAGCTTGGCAAGCAACTGCTGAGCGTTTTGATTTTCCGTTTTGCCAGGAATGGTTTCACAGTTTGGGAGGGATGCCGAGCTTTAAAATTGTTGAGGAACTAAATCGTGTGCATGAGCTTTCGTTAGATCCTAAAACTGTCGCGACATTTAAAATGGAAACATTCGCTGCTATGGAGCTTCATGGTGACGTTATTCCTTGCACGAACATCGTGTTAGAGGAATATTTAGGCCATAAGAAAATTGCAGTCGGGACTGGCAGCCAACGAGAAAGTGCCATGCGCTTATTAAGCCATGCAGGTTTATTAGACAAGTTGGATGTTGTAGTAACCGCGAGTGATGTAGAGAACCATAAACCCTTTCCAGATACCTTTTTGGTGGCCGCGAAACAACTCGACTTGGAGGTGTCACAGTGTCTTGTGTTCGAGGATACTGAGCTGGGGAAGCGAGCGGCGCATGCAGCTGGTATGGATTGCGTTATGGTGCAAGATAATGAGTTGATCTTTTTCCCAAAACCATAGTGGCAATATCCCTTAATATGAGATCAAAACGGGGTGCAAATGCACCCCATTAATTTTTACCACATCATCGATCATGAATCATAGATACTTATTCTGGCTGAACTAGCTCTTGGTATTCAAATGAAGGTACCACAACTTCTACGCGACGGTTTTTCTCACGACCTTCGCGAGTGCTGTTGTCAGCAACTGGGTTTTCTTCACCCATCCCTTTAACTGTCAAACGATCTGAACCAATGCCAGCTGCGGTTAGGTAATCAGCAACAGATTGAGCACGACGCTCAGACAGTTTTTGGTTGTATGCCGCAGGGCCTGAGCTATCCGTGTAACCAGTAATCTCTACTTGAGCTTGAGGATATTCGTTCAAGAATGAAACAAAGTTGTCCAGACGTTCAGAAACGGAATCTGTTAACTTAGCACTATCGAATTCAAACGTACCTGTACCGTACTCTTCTTTGTGCACCTTGCTCATCATCACTGGTTCTGGATCTGGCTCGATCACTTCTTCCGTTACAACTGCTGCAACAACTGGAGCTGCTGCGAATTTGTAGTTAACACCGATACCAAAGAAGTTAGCATCCATGTCGTCCCACACGTCGTCAGACATGTCTTGGTAGCGTTGGTATTCAGCGCGAACACTCCAGTTTCTATCGATCGAGTATTCAGCACCCAAAGAACCTGTTGGGACAAAGTCTGTTTCGTCATCAGACATCATGTAAGCACCACCGATCTTAGCAAATAGATTCCAAGAGTCGTTTAAGTGCCAGTTGAATTTAGGTGCAAGTGTTAAAGCCGTTAGATTGCCGTCAATCGTATTAATCGTATTAGCCCCTGACCTAGAGTTTCCTTCATAGTCGCCTAAGAAGTCTACGCCGTACTCTAGCCCGATGATATCGGTAAAGTCATAACCGATATGTAGTCCTGCACCGAACGCTTCATCATCACAAGGGCTATTTAGATAGCAAGCGTCGTCAAGTGTAGTCATGCCCACTTTGCCCCCGATGTACATTTCAGCTTGAGCAGAGTTTAAAAGCGCGCTACTACCAGCTACCACTGCTGCTACTGCAATTGCTACTTTGTTCATAATGTTTCCTTGTATTGATTGCATATTAACTTCTACTTCGTTTTATCAAAAAATTAGAAAAAACCAGCGTTTATAAGAAATTAGTTTAATATTCTAATCATTTCATATCAAGCAACAATATATTTGAACTTGATCAACATTTACTACCCAAAAATACCTCACAAACTTCTGATATTTCTTACATTGTAGTAAAGATTTTTTGGTGCATAAGAAAATTGATGATTATTTTGAACTTTTTTTCGTAAACTTTACTTTACATTGTGCGCGGTGGTTAACAGGTGGTTTTTATTTGCATTTATTTGCAAAAACTGATTGCAAGTCTACGCCTAAGCCGATAAGTTACTTAAACGCTAGACAGAAAATGACCACAGCCCTTGATGCTGCTCGCTTTGTGAACAATGTTGCAATGAGTTCAGTTGGTAAAAATGGGGTCGGAAATAAAACCAGGAAGTAGAAGTAATGTTTCAAACTGATGATGTAAGAATAAATAGAGTAAAAGAGTTATTGCCACCTGTTGCAGTATTAGAGAAGTTCCCAGCGACTGAAACCGCTTCTTCGACCACTTTTGATTGCCGTAACGCCATTCACAATATTCTTGAAGGAAAAGACGATCGATTACTCGTGATCGTTGGCCCGTGTTCTATTCACGATCCGGCTGCCGCGGTTGAGTACGGTAAAAAGCTAAAAGTATTACGTGATGAACTGGGCGAGCAGCTTGAGGTTGTTATGCGAGTTTATTTTGAAAAGCCGCGTACGACCGTTGGTTGGAAAGGCCTTATCAATGACCCTTACTTAAATGACACCTATAAGCTAAATGATGGTCTACGTATCGGACGTAAACTTCTTCTTGATCTAACCGATATGGGCTTGCCGACGGCAAGTGAATTCTTAGATATGATTACACCTCAGTACGTGGCGGATTTGATCAGTTGGGGAGCTATCGGTGCTCGTACGACAGAATCTCAGGTTCACCGCGAGCTTGCTTCTGGTCTTTCTTGTCCTGTAGGTTTCAAAAACGGTACAGATGGGAATATTAAAATAGCGAGCGACGCGATTCGTTCTGCAAGCGCTTCCCATCACTTCCTTTCAGTAACAAAATACGGTCATTCCGCGATCGTAGAAACCGCTGGTAATCCAGACTGCCATATTATTCTACGTGGCGGTAAAGAACCAAACTACAGTGCAGCACATGTAGCTCAAATTAAAGATGAGCTGGACACCGCAGGTCTGCCGAAAAAAGTGATGATTGATTTTAGCCATGCTAACAGCTCGAAGCAGTTCAAGCGTCAAATGCTGGTGTCTGATGATGTATCCGAGCAAATCTCTGGTGGCGAAGAAGCCATTTTTGGAGTGATGATCGAGTCTCATTTAGTTGAAGGTCGCCAAGACTTAGTGGATGGCAAAGCAGCCACTTATGGTCAGTCGATCACTGATGCATGTATTGGTTGGGAAGATACGGAAACGGTACTTCGTCAGCTTTCTGATGCAGTAAAAGCGCGCCGCAACAAGTAAGCTCAACAGAAAAACTTTTTAAAAGCGAAAAGTGAATAGTGAAGAGCCAGAGGTACTATGCCTCTGGCTCTTTTTGTTGAGAATTACTCTCATATCTTTCTATTGTTTCTGCTTTCCTATATGTTATCTGTATACGTTGTAACCAAAAGGAATTTGGAATTGAATCGTAATGTATGGCTTCTATCCCTCTGCCAAGCCTTATTAATGACAGGGAATATTTTACTCATATCTGTTATTGCCCTTATTGGCAAAACACTTGCGCCGTCATCAAGTTTTATCACATTACCAGTTGCACTGCAGTTTTTGGGACTGATGGCCGCGACAATTCCCGCGTCGCTAATTATGGGCAAGTTAGGGCGTCGCCTTGGTTTTAGCCTTGGTAATGTCATTGGCATTTTGGGTGCTAGTCTAGCGACGTATGCATTAAGTCAACAAAACTTCTATCTGTTCTGCATGTCTACGTTTTTGCTTGGTGTTGGTATAGGTTTCGGTACTCTATACAGGTTTGCTGCCATTGAAGTGTGTGAAGAGTCGGCAAGACATAGGGCGATTTCGATATCTATGGCGGGTGGGGTGTTAGCGGCGATCCTTGGGCCTAATCTGGCCGTGTACTCGCAGCAGTGGTCAGGTGATGGCTTATACATTAGTGCATTTGCTGTGCTTGTCGTGCTTTATATAACCGCGTTGGTTGTGCTACAAACCATTCGTTTTCCACCTGCACACACGCAGGCGCTACACGCTAAGGCGGATAAGCTGAGACTGATTATTCGTCGACCTAATTTCATGCTGGCAGTTATCGCGGCAATGGTTGCGTACGCGGTGATGAACATTTTAATGACAGCAACTCCTTTAGCGATGATTGGTTGTGGCTTTGATTTTGATAAAGCGGCGGGAGTGATCGAATGGCACGTGTTGGGTATGTTTGCACCTGCGTTTGTCACGGGCCGTCTGATAGAGCGGTTTGGCGCTAAGAATATGATTTTAGCGGGTGGATTGCTATTTGTTGCTTGTATTGGAATTAACATACATGGAGTGTCTATCTGGCATTTTAGCCTTGCTTTAATCCTGTTAGGAATAGGGTGGAACTTTATGTTTATCGCAGCAACCGGGCTGTTTAGTCAAAGCTATGAAGCGAAAAACAGAAGCAAGGCTCAAGCGTTTAATGAATTCTTCGTGTTCAGTTGTGTCACCATCACCGCATTACTATCTGGTTGGCTTGAGTCTACCGTAGGTTGGCAGAATCTTAATTTGTATGTTCTTCCATTTGTGTTACTCGTTATCGCGATGTTTGCGTTAAAAACGAATAAAAAGCCAGAATCACAAACCGCTTAATTAAGGCTTAATATATAACCCGGCCGATCGTGTCGGGTTTGTTTATTAGCTCAAATCAACAATCTCTTCTTTATCTTTTTATCGATAATGTGAATTCCCACAATAAAAATGTCGATTTGATAAGACTTTTTATCTAACTTTTTGTAATAAAAATAAAAATCCTGTATATATCTTGCCGAAAATCAATAAAAACTAAAGAAGTTTCGTCTATGTCAGCCAATATTTCTCATAAAGCTCAAGAAACTCTCGTGAGGGAGTCTGAGGAGCTCGTCTCAACAACGAACTTACAAGGTGTTATTACATATTGTAATGAAGCCTTTTGCCGCGTTGCTGAATACACTCACGAAGAACTTGTCGGTCAGAACCACAATATAGTTCGTCATAATGATATGCCTAAAGCCGCTTTCGGTGACATGTGGGCACGCCTTAAACAAGGTAAAGCCTGGCGTGGAATGGTTAAGAATGCCACTAAGTCTGGCGGTTACTATTGGGTTGATGCTTATGTCACCCCTATCTACGAAGACAACCATGTTGTTGGGTATCAATCAGTGCGCGTGAAACCAAAGCGAGAGTGGGTTGATATTGCGACAAAAGCCTACAAAAGCATGCGTGCTGCAGAGAAGTCTGGCCGAACTTGGTCGTTGAAAATCAATGAAACCATTCGCTATGCGATTCTACTTGGTGCACTAACCGCACCTGCAACCGCATATGCGTTGTCTGTTGAAGGGCCGTTGGCTTGGCTTGCAAGTGCGTTACCTGCAAGTGTTCTAGCTCTGTTATTCCGCCAAGAGTTAATTGATACACCTCAGCAACTTAAAAAGTTACAAAAGCAATATGACAGCGTAAGTCGCTTGATCTATTCCGGTAACACGGCATTTTCGATTGCCGATTTCCATATCAAAATGCTATCCGCAAGAATTCGAACCGTGTTAGGAAGAATGACTGACTCCGCATTGCCTTTGCAGCATTGCGCCGAAGAGCTCAGTCAAACAACGGCAGAAGTCTCGGCTGCATTAAATCAGCAAAATACCGATATTCATCGTGTGCGAGATGCTACCCAAGAGGTGGAGTCGTCGGCAAATTCGGTTTCTTCGAGTACCAATGATGCCCATATGTTGATTGATGATACATTGAAGTCATGCTTGATGGCGAAGGAGACCATTGATCAAACGCACACCAATCTAGCGAAGTTAAGCCTTCAAGCTGAAAAAGCGACGGAAACGACGTATCAACTGAGTGATCAGGCGCAGAAGGTGAACCATTTGATGGAAGAGATTGGTGGGATCGCAGAGCAAACCAATTTACTGGCACTCAACGCGGCGATTGAAGCGGCAAGAGCAGGGGAGCAAGGTCGTGGTTTTGCTGTTGTAGCTGATGAGGTCCGCGCGCTTTCTGGGCGAACATCCAATGCAACTGAACAAATCCAAGCCTCTATCTCCACTATGTTGGCAACGATTCAAAGTTGGCAGAAAGATATTCTGGCAAACAAAGAGCAAACCGATGCCTGTTCTCAAGTAGCAGAACAAAGCGCGTTGCGTTTGTCTGAAGTTGAACAGATGATGCAAACCATGAGTGGGCTGATGGTTGATGTAGCAGAAGCGGCGAATAACCAGTTAAAGCTATCTAGTGATGTAAACCAGCACATTCATTCTATTGCTTCGACCGCAGAACAAAACTTGGCAGCAACACATTCAGTTGAGCAAAATAGCCGACAGTTGAAAGACCAAGTACAAGATTTCTATCAGCTCGCACTTCGATTTGAAGACAAATAGTCGTAACGAAAGTTGTGATGTTTATGTCCTGGCTGCGTTTATGCGAATAGGAGCCAGATAAAAGAAAGCCCCGCCATTGCTGGTGGGGCTTTTCAGTTTTCACATTCGCAATAGAGAAAACTGACTATCTTTTTACTGCAATTACGCGAGTAGCTCTTTTGCTGTGTTCACTACGTTTTCAGTCGTGAAACCAAACATTTTGAATAGTTCGCCGGCTGGTGCAGATTCACCGAATGAAGTCATACCAATGATGCGACCGTCGAAACCTACGTACTTGTACCAGAAGTCAGCAATACCTGCTTCAATTGCGATACGTGCTGTTACGTCTGATGGCAGTACAGATTCACGGTAAGCGGCGTCTTGTTTGTCAAATGCATCTGTTGATGGCATTGAAACAACGCGTACTTTCTTACCTTCAGTAGTTAGCTGTGCTGCTGCTTCTACTGCTAGTTCAACTTCAGAACCTGTTGCGATAAGGATTAGCTCTGGCTTGCCTTCGCAATCTTTCAGAATGTAAGCACCTTTCGCGATGTCTGCTACTTGTTCTGCTGTGCGCTCTTGTTGCGCAAGGTTTTGACGAGAGAAGATAAGTGCTGTCGGTGCATCTTTACGTTCAATCGCTAGTTTCCAAGCTACAGCGGACTCAACTTGGTCACATGGACGCCATGTGCTCATGTTTGGTGTTAGGCGTAGCGATGCCATTTGCTCAACTGGTTGGTGAGTTGGACCATCTTCGCCAAGACCGATAGAGTCATGCGTGTACACTTGGATGTTCTGAATTTTCATCAGCGCAGCCATACGCATTGCGTTACGTGCGTACTCCATGAACATTAGGAATGTTGCGCCGTAAGGAACGAAACCACCGTGTAGCGCGATACCGTTCATGATCGCTGTCATACCGAATTCACGCACGCCGTAGTGGATGTAGTTACCAGAGAAGTCGCTTGCTTCTAGAGACTTAGAACCAGACCACATTGTTAGGTTAGAAGGTGCTAGGTCAGCAGAGCCACCCATGAACTCTGGTAGTAGAGCACCAAATGCTTCTAGAGCATTTTGAGACGCTTTACGTGATGCAATGTTTGCTGGGTTAGCTTGAAGATCAGCAATGATTTGGCTTGCTTTCTCTTCCCACTGTGCAGGAAGCTCACCGTTTACGCGGCGTTTAAATTCAGCTGCCAGCTCAGGGTACGCTGCTTCATAAGCTGCAAATTTCTCGTTCCACGCTGCTTCCTTAGCTGCGCCTGTTTCTTTCGCTGACCATTCTGCGTAGACTTCTTGCGGAATTTCAAAAGGACCGTGCTCCCAACCTAGTTCTTTGCGTGTTGCTGCGATTTCTTCTGCACCTAATGGCGCACCGTGACAATCGTGTGAACCAGATTTGTTTGGTGAACCAAAACCGATGATAGTCTTAGTACAGATAAGTGTAGGACGTGGATCCGCTTTCGCTGCTTCAATTGCTGCGTTGATTGCGTCAGCATCGTGACCGTCTACTGCTGGAATTACGTGCCAGCCGTAAGCTTCGAAACGTTTAGGTGTATCGTCAGAGAACCAACCTTCAACGTGACCGTCGATAGAGATGCCGTTGTCATCCCAGAATGCGATCAGCTTGCCTAGACCAAGAGTACCTGCAAGAGAACATGCCTCGTGCGAAATACCTTCCATCAGACAGCCGTCGCCCATGAACACGTAAGTGAAGTGGTCAACGATGTCGTGGCCTTCTTTGTTGAATTGCGCTGCTAGCGCTTTTTCAGCTAGAGCCATACCAACCGCGTTAGTGATGCCTTGACCTAGCGGACCCGTTGTGGTCTCGATACCTGGCGCGTAACCATACTCTGGGTGACCAGGAGTTTTAGAGTGAAGCTGACGGAAGTTTTTCAGATCGTCGATAGACAACTCGTAACCTGCAAGGTGCAGTAGAGAGTAAATCAGCATTGAGCCGTGGCCGTTAGACAGTACGAAACGGTCGCGGTCTGCCCACTCAGGGTTTGATGGGTTGTGGTTTAGATGAGAGCGCCAAAGAACTTCAGCGATGTCAGCCATACCCATAGGTGCACCTGGGTGACCAGAGTTAGCTTGTTGAACACCATCCATGCTTAGCGCACGGATTGCATTTGCTAGATGTTTACGATCCATAGTGATTACTTCTCGATATTTGATTTAAATAGAGGGAACTCGCCGAAACAAGTTCAAATAGAATTTTTTGAAAATAGTGTTGATGGTAAAAGCGAGTAGACGGGCTACTCGCTTTTGGTAAGCAATTAGAGCTTAGCTTCGATCATCGCTTCTAGTTTGCCTTGGTCAACGGCGAAGTTGCGGATACCTTCAGCCAGCTTCTCAACAGCCATTGGGTCTTGGTTATGTTCCCATAGGAACTCAGCGTGAGTCATTGGTGCTGGACGCTCAGCTGCGCCTTTAGAATCAACTAGTTTCTCAACTACTTCACCTTCAGCTGCTTCTAGTTCTGCAAGTAGAGCAGGAGCGATAGTTAGACGGTCACAACCAGCTAGTTCTAAGATCTCACCGATGTTACGGAAGCTTGCGCCCATAACTACAGTTTTGTAGCCGTATTCTTTGTAGTAGTTGTAGATCTTAGTTACAGATAGTACGCCTGGATCTTCTTGAGCTTCGAAGTCACGGCCTTCTTTCGCTTTGTACCAGTCCATGATACGACCAACGAATGGCGAGATTAGGAATACACCCGCTTCTGCACAAGCACGTGCTTGAGCGAACGAGAATAGAAGCGTTAGGTTACAGTTGATGCCTTCTTTTTCTAGGATCTCAGCTGCGCGAATGCCTTCCCAAGTTGAAGCCAGTTTGATAAGGATACGGTCGTTAGTGATGCCAGCATCGTTGTACATTTTCACTAGTTGACGAGCTTTCGCTACGCTGCCTTCCATATCGTAAGATAGACGAGCGTCTACTTCTGTAGAGATACGACCTGGGATAGTTTTTAGGATTTCTTTACCGATGTTTACTGCAAGCATGTCACAAGTATCTTGAACTTGTTGAGCTTTGTCGTTGCTCTGTGCTTTAGCGTATTCGATTGAAGCATCGATTAGAGGTGCGTACTCTGCGATTTGAGCGGCTTTAAGGATAAGAGAAGGGTTAGTTGTTGCGTCTTCTGGCTGATACTTTTTAATTGCATCAATTTCGCCAGTGTCTGCTACTACAGTCGTTAGTTTACGAAGTTGCTCTAACTTGTTGCTCATAATCGATCATCCTATTTAAATGGGCTTAAGCGTGATTTTTGTTATCACAGCTTGTGCATTTGCAAGCGAGTTAGCTAACCGTCTCATCGCATTTAATGAGACATCTGCTCAGCCAACTACGGAAAATTTCGTTACCGAACAAATGCTATGAACATTTGATCGATAGCTGAGTAAATGATGTGTCCATATTTATCCTATCTATGCTGAAAGTCAATCGCTGAAATGGACTTATAGTGAACTTCATCAACGTTTTTTTACTGTGTGTTTAGTGGTTAACCCAAATAAACGTTTGCCCTTATTGTTCAAAGCTTGAGCGTTGTCCAAGAGGGTAAAAAATTGTAGTGAGAAAATGTTATTGCGATGAGCAAATGTAGCGTTTAAATTGATAAAGAACATATGCTAAGTCAATGAGCATATGTTCACTTATTGCATACAATATCGATCCTCTTAAAGGGCGAGAGAAACCATGAGCAGTTCTAATCAAGATATTTCCATTGAAAACACGGATTTGTTGACAGAGATTTCCGTCGCGTATTATCAAGACGGTGCGACTCAGGAAGAGATATCGAGAAAATTTGCCATATCACGCGCAAAGGTCGGGCGAATGCTCAAGCAGGCGCGTGATGAAGGCATTGTTGAAATTACCGTTAAATACCATCCGGTGTTCAGCGCCAAGATCGAACAACGTTTGATCGAGCGATTCGGCGTTAAGCGCGCGCTTGTTGCTCTTGATCAACCGAATGAAGAAGCGCAACGACTACAGGTATCGGGATTGGTGTCCAATTATCTCACTAGCACGCTCAAAAACGGCATGGTGGTGACGGTCGGACAAGGGCGCAACGTGTCGTCTGTCGCTCACCATATTGGTGTTATTACGCCGCGTGATTGTAAATTTGTGTGTGGCATTGGTGGTATTCATCCGCGTGGCGGTATGTATAACGCCGACCATATTTGTCGTCAGTTGGCGAAGAAATATGGGGGAACCTCTGAAACACTTTATGCGCCGGCTTACGCAGAAAACAGAGAACAGAAGTTGGCCTTTATGCAAAATGCAACCGTGAAACAAACGCTCGACCTAGCACGTAAAGCCGATGTCGCTTTGGTTGGTATTGGTGACATGAGCGAAAACAGTTACATGGTCGACTTAGGTTGGTTTACGCCTGATGAAGTGGTTCAGTCGAGACTTCAACAAGGTGTGGTAGGGGATTTTGCAGGTTATGACTTCTTTGATATTCACGGTAATGTAGCGAACACGGTAATGAGTGACCGAGTAATTGGACTTGGTATTGAAGAGTTTCGGCCGATCTCGGAAGTCATTGCGATCGCAGCTGAGAACAGCAAGCCACTCGCTCTACTCGGAGCATTAAGAACTGGAGCGATAGACGTGATCGCCACGAGCGTTAGCAACGCATTAACCGTGCTCAACTTAGATGAGCAAATGCACGGCAACGCGACATCTGAACGCTAACGGAAATAGTCGGCTTTTGATGTAGTCAGGCTATGAGGGGTGACAAATCACTCATAGCCAGTTTCTATTTCGAAATGACAAGTTTGGTTTAGAAGCTGCGTTTAGTATATTGGAACACATCATCTTTAGATAAACGTAAGATACTTTGTTAAACAGACACTTGTCTTAACGCTCGATAGGTAGAGAGTGGTCTGCACCCCATTCGGTCCAAGAACCGTCGTACACCGACAGATTGTCTAGACCAATTTGATACGCCGCGAGTAATAAAATGCATGCGGTTACACCGGAACCGCAACTAAAAATAATCGAATTGTCACTATCTATCGTTAGTGCGCTAAATATCTGTTGCAACTCTGAATTTGGTTTAATGTGACCGTTGGCCAAGAGTTCTTGAAACGGTAAGCAAACCGAATTTGGAATGTGCCCACTACGTAGACCTTCTCGTGGCTCAGGCACTTCACCAAGGAAGCGAGCTTTGGCTCTAGCATCGATGATATTGGCACTTTTATTGGTTGAATGAGCAAGAACATCTTGTGCACTCAAAAAGGCATTTTGGTTGAGCTTGCCCGCAAAGTTGCCTTCTTCGCTTGGTTGCGATAGGGCACTTTCGGCAGGGAGTCCTGCTTCAATCCAAGCTGGAAGACCGCCATTTAAGACTCGGACATTGTCATGCCCCATGGCTTTGAACATCCACCAAGCTCTTGGTGCCGCTAAAGTGCCTGAGTTGTCATAAACCACAATCAAGTCTTCGTTGTTCAAACCGAGTTGTTGCGCACTTTGGTTGAAGCCTTCTTCTGTTGGCATCATATGCGGCAGGGAAGAACCGGGTAAACAAAAGTCATTGTCGTAATCGAAGCGTAAAGTATTTGGAATCCACTTATCTTGAATCTTTTTGCCTTCAGAAGGGATTTGAAACGCAATACTAGCGTCGAGGAGCTTGACGTTAGGTTGGCCGAGAAAGCTATTGAGTTCATCAGTACTAATCAGTGCTTGCATTGTCTTTAGTTTGCTAGGTGGATAATCTTACTGTTTTACAACAAAAAAATCGCATGTTCAAAAGAACGATGCGATTTTTAAGCTTGAGATTGAAGATTTATGATGAAAGGTCGCTTTCGCCATGCCTTCAATCTATCTAGTTACATGGTCCAAGTGTTGTCTCCAGAAGTAATCACTTTCTGAATTGGGTCACTGCCGTCATAGAACCAAATTTCAACAAGTAGGCTACCTTGGCTATCAGAAACATTAAAGTCGACGTTTGCTGTACCGTTGTTGAGTGGAACCGATGCGACTTTGCTTGGATATTTTGCATCGTAGTTACCTGAACTGTTCTCGACAAACTCTTTGTACACGCTTAGGTGTGCACGTTGTGAAGAGAAACCACTGATGTCTACATTGAGCGTACCCTCCGTCACTGGGTTGTAGCTAAAGCCATCCGGTACTACTAGGTCCTGCATGGTTGCATTTTCTACAGTTACGGTAGCCTCTTCTACGGTTGTTTCTTCCTGTTGGGTTGTGTCTTCCTCTGCAACGGTGGTTTGGGTTGGTGAAGGTGGTGTACTGTTACCACCTCCGCCGCCACCGCCACAAGCCGTTAGTGCTAATCCCATGATGATTGTGATAAGTGCTTTCATAATGTTATCTCCCTATGGAATGTAGCATTTGTTAGGTGTTGGAGCGGTGTGCCAATCTGTGCTTCGTTCGCCACCAGACTCAGCCCAAGTTTGGAATTGAGGGTATGCATCGACCATATCTACACGCTCTAGCGGCCAATCCCAATCTTCTACTATCAACAGTGCCCAAGGTAAGTTGTTTGCTGTTTTGAAGTACACACCTTGCGCAGGGTCACTTGCATCGACGCCGACACCGAAGAGGTTTTGGTCATCAAACTGTTCTGTTGGTGCTTGGTCTGCTAAGTGAACTTCCCATTTACGGCCTGGTTGGAAGGTAATCCCATCGCCATGGTAAGTCCCCGGCGTTGCGAAGATGAACGGGTCGTATGGCATGGCTTGAATGGCTGAACGGTCAGAGCCTTCGGTGAAGTACACATTCAAGGTAAAGGTGAGTGAAACGTTATCATCACAGCCAGACTCGGTACGGAAGTAGCTACAGCTGCTAGCCGCGTATGTGCTTAAGTCTTCACTGATGATGAAAATTGCTTCATCAGAAATACTTTCCAAACCATTAGATGCTTGTTCTACACCATTGAAGGATAGCGTTGTTAATCCGTTTTCAATCGAGCTTCTCAATACACCCGGTAGTCGGATTGCGAAGCCATTTTTGTAACTTGCGCCGTAGGCCGCTAGGTCACCTGTAATCTGGATATTCTCAACATGACCAGCAAGACTGGTTTCAGTGATGCGGAATTTCACGACCACATCGTTCATGTCGTAGTCTGCGGTGTATGGCCAATTATCTTCATAAGCCACGGTGGCGTAATCTTCTGCACTCGGGAAATATTCCACTGAGTAGCCATTACCAGTGATGGTAATTGGGTAATCTTCCACCTCACCAGATGTCGAACCACCATCGTAGTTTAATCCGGTTTGTTGGCTAAAGCGGAATCGACTCCAGCTTGAACCTTCCGTTGCAGCGGTTGAAACGACAAACGGTAGGGGATTATTACCCGCAGACAGTAATTGGTCAGTAAAGACCTGTTCGCCTTCATCATCAAAGTCACCATCGCGGTTCCAGTCAAACCATGCTGATAGGTAGCCAGAAGTAGAAGCTGTCACATTCACAATTGAGCTTAAGCCTGGATCAAGTGCGTATACAAAACCAACACCATCTTCATCGGCTGTGCCCACAGAGTTATCGTTTGCCTGTCCGTCGGCATCACCATCTGGAGCGACGGAACCAAGCCAAGTTACACCGTCCACTTCGTGACGAGGACCGTTTGACGCAAGTGTTGTGTGGTAGCTGTCTGGAGCATCACCAAAATCAATTGGCTCGTCTTCGTTAATCACCGGAGCATTTGCACAACGTGCACCGTCATTTTGGCTTGAGCTTGGACCGTTGGATACAAACTCAACCGCAGGAACGATACCTGCTGCGATATTGGCTGCGTTACCTTCCGAAAGGTCAACGCGATAGATTTTGCCATCTTGGTTACGTGACACATAGTAGTTGCCGTTTACATCGAAGTAGCCAGCACCAAATGTGCCTTTCTCACCTGTGTCACCTATCGCAGTTGCGCTACCATTTGATGGGTTGAACTGATATAGCACACCAGAGTTGTTGTCGATGCCGTAAAGGGAGCCATCACCTGGATGGAATGCAAAGTCGGTTAGGTTCACTGTCGCTGTTGAGCTGATTTTCACGATGCTCAATGTCGCATTTGGATCAGAATCGAGCGGAGAAAGGTCAATGGAGAAAAGTCCTTTGCCTTTGCGGTACAAGTAGTAGACGTGGTTGTAAACGTCACCTACGTAAAACGTGTGGTCGGTAGGAAGGCCCGAAACATCAAGCGTCTCTGCTTGGAAGTCTTTACCAAGACGAACAATCTTTTTGTTTGTGGTGTCGTAGCCGTAGATATAACGGTCAGTGAAGTTAAAGCCTACACCGTTGATGCCCGAAGCCAAACCTGTGTCGTCCTCTAAAAGAGTCGTAGAGCCTGTAACCAAATTGACGCCATAGATTTGAACCGGGGTTGATTGGAACAGGTATGCTTGGCTTGGGCACGTATCAAATGGCGCCGCTTGTGCGTAAGCGCTCGCTATTAGAGACCCAAGTAGTAGTGATGTCCTTTTCATAATTCGCCCTCTCATTGGTTCGTGATATATGCAATGAAAGGAATGTGCCAAGTTTTAAGTTGTTGAATTTTATTGATTTAATATTTGTAAGAAGAAGGGTTGTAAATCTGATTGTCAAAATGAGAAAAAGCCCAACATTGAGTTGGGCTTTTTGGGAATGATTAGAGGTTTAGAACTAACTACAAACCGGACAGGTTGGCATTTTCATCAGATTCATTTCTCGCCAAGACATGCTGAGCGCGTCCAAAATCAGAATTTTGCCTTTCTTTGGTTGGCCGTAATCAGCAATCACTTTAATCGTCTCCATCGCTTGTACTGCGCCAACAATACCCACAACAGGAGCCATGACTCCGGCTTCGACACAACTTAACGCACCGCTGCCGAAGAGGGCACTTAAGCACTGGTAACATGGTTGAGTTGGGTCGTCGTAAGTAAACACACTCACTTGGCCTTCCATACGAATAGCCGCGCCTGAAATTAGCGGTGTTTTAGTCGCAAAACATAGGCGGTTAAGTTGATTGCGCGTATCGACGTTATCTGATGCATCGACAACAATAGTGTGTTGCTTAATCAGGCTCTCTAACGCGGTATCATCAAGACGTTTTGCGATGGTATCTACGACAATGTGCGGATTAAGTTCACGTAGTGCATTGGCCGCCGAGTCTACCTTCTTACGACCAATATCCGCATCGTGGTGCAGCACTTGGCGCTGAAGGTTAGACAACTCGACGATATCATCATCAATCAGCGTGATTTTACCGACACCAGCAGTCGCCAAATATTGGCTTGATGCGCAGCCTAAACCGCCAGCACCAAGCATCAATACCGATGCTTGTTTGAGTGCTTCTTGTCCTTCAAAGTCAAACTGACGAAGAATGATTTGGCGGTTGTAACGCAGCATTTCCTGATCGGAAAGAATATCCACAACGTCTTCCTAGTAAAGGGTTGAGTTGAATAGTTGAACCTGAACCGTTTCGCCCACTTCAACTCGGCCGCGCTCACGTTCCAAGACAACAAAACAGTTCGCTAGGCTCATTGAGCGGAATGCGCCAGAGCTTTGGTTACCGGTTGTTTCAACGACAAACTTGCCATCTTCCAATGTATAGATACCACGTTGGTAATCGGTACGGCCTGGCGCTTTCTTAAAGGCGGTTTTGGTTGTTGCTGGAATAGATTCGGGTGCTTTCCATTCGGTGTGGCCTGCAAGTTTTGCCAGCATTGGTTGGACAAGCACGTACATAGTAAGGACTGCAGAAACCGGGTTACCTGGCAGACCACAGAACCAAGCTGTACTTAGCTTACCAAACGCGAAAGGTTTACCCGGCTTGATTGCTAGCTTCCAGAAACCGATTTCACCAAGTTCTTCAAGAATGTCTTTGGTGTAATCCGCTTCGCCCACACTGACACCGCCTGAGGTCACAACCACATCTGCCAATGTTTGCGCTTGTTCAAAGGTTGCTTTCAGAGTCTCTGGGCAATCTGGAATGATGCCAAGATCAACGGCTTCACAACCGAAGTTCTCGATAAGTGGTTTAATACCGTAACGGTTGCTATCGTAGATTTGGCCTTCGTCTAGCGGCTCGCCCAGTGGTTTAAGTTCATCACCAGTAGAGAAGAAAGCAACTTTTGGCTTACGTACTACTGTCACATGGCTTATACCAAGAGACGCAATCATCGGAATATCGCGAGGTGTCAAACGTGCACCTTTTGCAAGTACGATGTCGCCTTGCTTGATGTCGTCACCTGTTGGGCGGATGTTGTTTTGTGGCTTCACGTCGGTTTGGTTGAACTGAATGCCATCATCTGTCACTTCAGTATTTTCTTGCATGATAACGGCATCACAACCCTGTGGGATTTTTGCGCCAGTCATGATGCGAACACAGGTACCTTGAGGCCATTCACCTTCAAAAGGTTGTCCTGCAAATGATTTACCTGCCAGAGGCAATACAGAAGATGACTCAAGATCTTGAATGCGAATAGCGTAGCCATCCATTGCTGAGTTATCGAATGGTGGTACGTGAATAGGAGACAAAATGTCTTCTGCCAGTACAAAACCGAGTGCGTCTGCAAGTGGAAGAGAAAGCGTTGTTTGGATAGGTTTGATTCGCGATAACATTTTGTCCATCGCTTCTTCAATTGGCATCAAGCCAGGTGCGTCGCAGCAGCCCATTGAGAAAATCCTGTGTTCTTTTGTTTTGTGGCAACTTTACCATAAAAGGGGACTGAGTAAGAATGTCCACCTATAAAATATGGGTGTAATTATTCAAAAATCCGAGTATCCTTGTCAGCCATCCAAAAGGGGTAAAAAACCTGCGGAGCTCAAGAAAATCAGCTCAGTACCTTCATCTGATGTGACTTGGTGTAAAGACACGAACTGAGCAACTCAAAGCGAAAAGTATGAATGCAATTTTGATTGGGTTTGTACGAAGGCTGAAGTAAAACAAAAGAGGAAGTGGAATGTCAGGTCTTAGCGAGTCAGCGAAGTTAGTAAAAGAAGCGCTAGAGCAACGCGGTTTGGAAACGCCAATGCGTCCAAACAACGTAAGTCGTGAAGAGAAGAAAGAGAAGATCGAACACCACATGCGTGAGATCTTAGGTCTGCTTCAACTTGACCTTACCGACGATAGCCTAGAAGAAACCCCACACCGCATTGCTAAGATGTACGTTGACGAAATCTTCTCCGGTCTGGATTACTCTAACTTCCCTAAAATCACGGTGATTGAGAACAAGATGAACGTGAGCGAGATGGTTCGCGTGAAGGACATCACAGTGACCAGTACTTGTGAACACCACCTTGTGACCATTGATGGCAAGGCGGCTGTGGCTTACATTCCACGTGGCAAGATCATTGGCCTATCAAAGATCAACCGTATCGTTCGCTTCTTTGCCCAGCGTCCACAAGTTCAAGAGCGTATGACTCAGCAGATTCTTGTTGCACTTCAAACGTTGCTTGAGTCTGATGATGTGGCAGTGACAATTGACGCAACACACTACTGTGTGAAATCTCGCGGTGTGATGGATGCAACCAGCGAAACCACGACAACAGCATTGGGCGGTATCTTCAAAAGCAACCCAGCAACGCGTGCCGAGTTTCTGCATGGTTTACGTTAGGTAACCAAGCACTATTCTAAGAGGATGGCAAACGCCATCCTTTTTTTATGCTTGTTTAGAAAATGACTTCATGATTTCTGGCCAATACATTTTGACGTAACCTGCCGATACCCAAACAACCAATACAGTCGCGATACTGAGCTCTAGAAAACCAAAGTCGTGCAGCCAGTGCCAGTGAGGGTGCGATTCGGCAAAAAAAGAGGTTAAGCGATGCATTGCGATAGCGCTGATCACGGAAGGAAAGGTTACTGCCGCGATAGAAGGTTGAAACTTCAAGCGAAGTAAGCGGAAGTAACATAAGTAGATCAATAAAGTCATAGTGATGGCGATCCCTGCCAATGCGCCTGTTAGTATCGGATCAGGTAAGGGAAAGTTCACCAAGTATGCTGCTAATGACAAGTTTACCGGCGCGGCCATAATCGCGAGGGTCGGTCTTGCTCGCCTTGGTAGAGAGCCGAAAAACACTAAACGATACAACACGAGTGGCAGCATGAAGAAATAAATGCCGATGCACATCATCGCTAACGTTTCGGAGAATAAGTTGTGACCTAGTTGAGAACCGGCTAGTGAACTACTGATCAGCCCCACCGGATAAAGAAACCAACTCGGTACGATATTGGACATTTTGAAGTTCATTAGCTGAAAGCTAAAAAACAGCACCATCATAGTAAAATGCAGCAAAAGCGCCATAAACCAAAGTGGATAAGCGATGATAGGCGCTACAGCGGCAAGATAATCTGCAAGGATCAGTAACGCCATACTCATTGGTGCCATTAAACTACCACTCAGCGGGTGACGAATGTCGACCATGAATAATCGTGGATTAGCGGCATATTTTATGAGTACAGGGGCGAGTAAAAGTGCGCCGAGTGACGCCAAAAATGGGCGTATCGGTTCACCAATCTCAGGAACATAGAGTGCCCAAGCTTGCCCTAAACCTATCATACCTAGTGCCAACGCGGCTTGAGACGGCGGGACACTATAAAACTGCACAAGTCTTCTCCAGTTCAAATCTACTCCATTTGATTTTTGCCTGAATGAAACAAAACATGACGATTTGGATGAAATGCTCTATTTAAGTAGCGAATACTAACAAGTATGGAGAGGGGTTTCTCATGAAAGGTGGTGAGCAAATATCAGAGAATGATAATTTTGTGAGTTTGGTATCGAATATTTGGGAAAAGATGCAAAAATGCAGCGTTTATCGCTCCAAACCCTTCGATAGTCTGGAGCGAAGTGATAACAAAGAGAATGTTATGTTGATTGATTCTCCGGTAGATCCTGTTGGCGTAACTTTTCGTTTTTGATTGTGCGATGCAGCAGCTGGCTGTAAATAGGTTGTCCACCCAACAATTGAGCAATAATCACAGCGCCCAAACAAGTAATGATCAATGGCAGGATTAAGTAGTAGTTATTCGTCATTTCAATCACTAACAGAATACCTGTAATCGGTGCACGTACCGTTGCTGCAAACAGGGCACCCATGCCCGCAATCGCAAATACACCAGGCTCGATATCAAGCGCAGGGAGTAAGACATCAGCACTTGCTCCGAACGCATAGCCAAATAAGGTTCCCAGAGCAAGCATAGGTGCAAAGATGCCTCCCGGCGCACCAGAACCAAAACAGAGCAGGGTTGTAATTACACGACCAAAGAAAAGCAAAACTAAAATGGATACCGAGTAGTTACCGTTAGTAATGTCAGGAATAAGGCCGATACCACCACCAGTTAGTTGGGGTACGTACAAAAGAAGCAAGCCAAACACGCCTCCCAGTAACGAACCTACAATCAAGTAGCGCTTACGATCGTTTTTGTGAATTGCGACAAAACTGTCTTGTGCTACGGTAATCAGTTTATTGAAGATCACGCCAAACACGCCAAACAATGCGCCAAGCAATAAAAACAGCCATAGGGCTTGAAGCTCTGGCGACTGGTATTGCGGCATAGTGATAACGGCGTCTTGCCCGTTGATGGCGCGAAACACTATGTTCGCCATAATGGCAGAAATGATCACTGCGCGAATTGAGATCAAAGAGTAGCGAAACTGAGGTCGCATTTCCTCCACAACAAACATAATGCCTGCGAGTGGGGCATTAAAGGCCGCAGCCAAACCGCCAGCAGCACCAGAAGCGAGCAGGGAGTGGCGGGTATCGTCATCCTTTACCCGGAATATATCGGTCACCATTCGACCAACAGCACCACCCATTTGAACGGTTGGGCCTTCACGACCAAGCACCATACCAGAGCCAAGTGCGCCCATGCCGCCGAAGAATTTTACTGGTAGCACGCGCCACCAGCGCACTGGACGAATATTATCCATTGCCCCTTCGATTTCAGGAATACCAGAGCCTGCCGCTTCTGGCGCAAAGCGGTGCACAAGAAAATAGCCAATAAAAGCTAAAAGTGCGCTAATGAGAACCGCTGCCAGCCACAATGGTAGAACATTTCCAATTTCGCTTCTTAACCATTCTGTTCGTGTTTCAGAAACGAAATGAACGGCAAGCTCGAAATACGTACCGACAAAACCAGCCAACGTACCCACAATGGCGGCCATAATGAGAACAGAAAATGATGTTGACCCTCGAGAGACAAACTGGTTAATCGCATCTTTCGGTACGTGCGCCAACACAGATTTCACAATTCTCTCGCGTTTGGTCATTAAAAAGCTCTCCTGTTGCTGGGGGGAAGGGACGAAAGAAAGTATACGCTTCGCAGAGTCTAGACCTAATCAATAAAGATGCAATTTAGCTTTTCACTATTGAGTGTTCGAAGTGTCGCGATATTATTCATTCACTCAGATTGTGCTATTGCTCTCATAATTTAGGATAAAAAACTTGTTTTTTGAGAAAAATGAACCATGCTTTAAATGTAAAGCAACATGACTGCTTCAGAAGGAGGGATGTGAGGTTTTACACACAATTTGGATGGATTCAAACCCTACGGTAAGTCCTCGTTTTATGTTCGGGATGCATCAATAGACATCGCCGATTCGCACACTCACGATTGAGTAACGAGGTAGAGGCGCACGCACATGTGCGCCTTCTTAATTTCTGCGTTATAACTTTCATCACCACCTGCCACTATTTTTCTCTTGAACATTTTCTTGCAGTTAGTAATGTCTTGGTTCGATGTCAACCAACTAGAGCAGTGCATGCGCTTTTATCTTCGACTCTTACTTTCTTTATGTTGTTGTTCGGTAACGTTTCCGGCACTTTCAACGCCGAGCTGGTGGCAAGACACGTTGTCAGCAATGCCATATTCCAATCTAAAAGAACGTATAGAAAAAAGTGGAAGCTGGTATGGTTGCGAAGTGCAGTTGCGAGACAACTCAACGTTTATCAACGCATTTTGTTTGGATGATTTTTCGTACTACCAGCAGCACTTGTATGGTGAAGTGATTTTGAGAAGAGAAAGTGCTCAGTTCTCGTTTCTTACTGAATACGAGTGGCAGCGTCTGAATGACTTACTTCTCAACTTAAGAAAGGATGGGTTAGTTTTACGCAGAGTCACTATCGGAAAAGAGCAATATGATGTCGTTGAAGCTCTGGAAAAGAAATCTTCCGAGCTTGTCGATAAAGAAGTTATTTTGTTGATGAACCGCTATCCACAAGAAACGATTCGAAGTTTGCTTTGGGTAAAGCCGGACGAGTTTCTGACGCCATCACCGTCCTTAAATGTGCACTTGCGCAGTGATGGCGAAATTATCGAGGTCAAAGTGACTCGTTTTTAGATTCTTTATGGAGAGATAGGAAGGTCGCCATTGCAGATTCATCCAAAAAACCATCCGATTTTTTGTGAGCGCGCAGGTATTGATATCCTGCAATTAGCTTGCGGTGTAGCTCTTCTGCATCGTCTGACAACGGCTGATTCATAACGTGTTGAAAGGCAAGTTTGTACGCATCCATATCCACGACTTCAGCACGGCGATATAAATAACCGCATCCCGTTGCTAACCATTCGAGAGAGCAATTGGCGCGCATTGCAATTTGATTTGCTTTAGTTAGGCTAGGTTCACTGCCTTTAAGGTATTTGCGTATTAAAGCTTCAGACACATCGACGCGTCGTGCGAACCCGCTGATGCTTTCTTCTCCGATCAGGGTGGCTAGGCGTTGGGCAAAAGACATATTTCGTACTCCAGTTCGAATTGCGAAAGTTTACCCGTTGAGCCGGTACGAAAACAAGACTACGATGAATGCAGATCAATTGAAGGAGAAAACCCATGGTTGCAAAAGTAGTAACTGCACCAAAAGGCCCAGAGTTCTCAGAGCTGGTTCAAGGATATTGGCGTGCAGTTGAGTGGGGAATGACGGCTCAAGAGCGTTTGTCATTTCTTAAGCAACACATTGAGTTAGGCATTACGACAGTCGATCACGCCGACATCTACGGTAATTACGAGTGTGAGGCGTTGTTTGGTGAAGCGTTAGCTTTAGACAAGAGTGTTCGTGAGCAAATTCAGATCGTGACGAAATGCGACATCAATTTGTGTGGCGATAAAACGCCAGAGCGTAAGATCAATCACTACGACACGAGCTCAGCACATATCTACCAATCGGTGAACAACTCGCTAGAACGTTTGAATGTGGATGAAATCGACGTACTTTTAATTCATCGTCCTGACGTGTTAATGGATGCAGACGAGGTTGCAGAAGCATTTTCTGAGCTTCATAAAGTCGGCAAAGTGAAGCACTTTGGCGTGTCTAACTTCACTCCACGCCAGTTTGAACTGCTGCAATCTCGCTTAGGTAAGCCGTTGGTTACTAACCAAGTGGAAATCAACCCACTTAACTTTGAGGTTGCTCACGATGGAACGCTTGACCAAATGCAAATGTTGCGTACGCGACCAATGGCTTGGTCTTGCCTCGGTGGAGGTTCAATTTTTAGTGGTGACAGTGAGCAAGCTGTTCGTGTCCGTAACGAATTAGAAGCAATTCGTGAAGAAGTGGGCGCAGCGAGTATTGACCAAGTAATTTATGCCTGGGTACGTCGTTTGCCATCTAACCCTATTCCAATCATTGGCTCTGGTAAAATCGAGCGTGTGCAAACTGCAGTTAATGCATTGAACATCGAACTTACTCGAGAGCAATGGTATCGCGTATGGGTGGCTTCTAAAGGTCATGGTGTGCCATAGAATTGATATCTTATCGATGAAATTGTTATTAAAGGCATCCTCTAGCAGGGTGCCTTTTTAGTTTTAGCGCGTTACTGTTTACCCATTATGGAAATGGAAAGAATGAAATTCGAGCAAAAATGGGCTTTGGATGTTAGCTGCAACTTTTTGCTTACTTTGGGTGGAGGAGTTTTACCCATGTTTGTTTTATGTCACTAAACAGCGAATGTGATGCTTGCTTTTTAGTCATTTTGTTCACTCATTCATTCATATTGCGTATGCTTATTGAATAATAAAGAAATAAAAAACTCGTCAGTTTTCTCGTATTACATGCTGTAACAATCTGTTAGACTCCGGCGCAGATTGTGGAATATAAAAAGGTGATTGAATGTCTTTTCCCGTACTCATCTGTGATGATTCAGCGTTAGCACGCAAACAGATGGCGAGATCACTACCAGCCACATTGAATGCCGATATTACGTTTGCTATCCACGGAAAAAACGCGCTAGAAGAACTCGAAAAAAACGAGTTTAAATTGATGTTTCTTGATTTGACCATGCCAGAAATGGATGGCTTTGAAACACTAGAGCACATGCAACGGTTGGGGGATAAAACTCCGGTGGTTGTTGTGTCGGGGGATATCCAACCTAAAGCGAAAGAGCGCGTGTTCGCACTGGGTGCAAAAGCGTTTATTCAAAAACCGATCGCCAAAGATGAACTCAAGAAGGCGCTTAAAGAGTTGGTCGAGCCAGAACCTCGTCCTCAAATTATCACGCCTGTCTCTATTGAGTTACCGATTTTACGTCGTCGCGATATTTACATGGAAGTGGCTAACGTTTCAATTGGTCGAGCAGCCGATGCATTGGCGCGTCACTTTGATGTGTTTGTGCAACTACCTCTGCCGAACGTCAATATCTTTGAAGTGAGCGAACTTCACATGGCCCTACGCGACTTGGCGTCGCATGACAACGTATCGGGTGTTTGTCAGGGATTTTGTGGCGAAGGTATTGCTGGCGAAGCGCTAGTGATTTTGAGTGATTCAAGCGTATCTGATCTCAAAAAGTTGATGAAAGTACCAGCAGACAGCGAAGAGCTAGAAGAGCTTGAGCTGCTAATGGATATTTCTAATATTTTGGTGGGGTCGTTCTTAAATGGTTTAGGCGAGCAGTCTGAAGTCCGATTCTTCCAAAGTCCACCAGTACTCCTTGGTCAGCATATCTCAATTGACTCGATCATTGAATCTACAACTGGAGCATTCAGCCGCACGATGACATTCGAAGTGAGCTACAACATTGAAGGAACGTCGATTCGTTGTGACTTGTTGTTTATGTTTGTGGATGAATCCTTGCCGCTGCTTGATAACAAACTGTCTTATCTAATGGAGGAGTTCTAATGTTGAATATGCCAGCAGAGTTTGAACAATTCCATTGGATGGTGGATATGGTACAAAACGTTGACATGGGCTTAGTGGTCATTGATCGAGATTACAATGTACAGGTCTGGAATGGGTTTATGACTCATCACAGTGGTTTGCAGTCTCATGATGCGATAGGTCGTTCTATATTTGATATCTTCCCTGAAATCCCACAGGAGTGGTTTAAATTAAAAACAAAACCAGTGTATGACCTAGGCTGTCGCAGCTTCATCACATGGCGACAACGACCTTACTTATTCTGCTGTCGCAATGTTCGACCAGTTACGCAGCAAGCGGAGTTTATGTACCAGAATGTTACGTTGAACCCAATGCGCACACCGACTGGAAAAATCAACTCGTTGTTTTTGTCTATACAAGACGCGACGGCTGAAGCTCTGATGTCTCAGAATCAATAGCGATAAAAAACTTTCTCAAAAGCCAAGGTCCGCCTTGGCTTTTTTGTATACTTATAATTGTGTTTCCCAATGCGTAGAACGTGAATATGGACTTTAATCTCGCCCTAAAACTCTACACCGCAGAGCAAGTAAAAAACGGTGAAACGCTGGCTGCGCAAATGGCTGGTGTTTCTATGTATAGCTTAATGCAACGCGCTGGTATGGCCGTGTATGAGCGCTTTTTACATCTGTATCCTAAATCAAAAAATATCTTAGTGATTTGCGGTAAAGGGAATAACGGTGGCGATGGTTACGTATTTGCATCTCTTGCGAAACAAGCTCAACTCAATGTACATGTTTTCCAAATTGGTGATGTATCTGTGCTAAAAGGTGATGCTTTGCGCGCATACCAAGACTGGCAGTCAATCGACGGTGTTAACAATGATTGGGATGAATGGAATACCGCATTGCTAGAAGCAGATGTGATCATCGATGCCATGTTAGGCACTGGTTTAAGCGGTGAGGTTCGTTCGGAGTATCGTCGCTATATTGACCAAATTAATCAAATTCATGCCCCTGTGATTGCAGTCGACGTTCCTTCTGGTCTGTGTGCTAATACAGGTGCAGTTTTAGGTGATGCTATTCGTGCCGAGCATACTGTAACCTTCATTGGGGTTAAGCAAGGCTTATGCACTGGACAAGCGAGAGATCGAGTTGGCGAGCTCTACTTTTGTGGTTTAGGCGTCAATACTAAGTTTGATACTATCGAAGTAGAAAGTGCATTAGGTATTGATCATCAGGTTGTTTCAAGATTAATGCCCAAGCCAAATCCAACGGTCCATAAAGGTGACAACGGGAAGTTGCTTTGTGTTGGTGGCAACCAAGGGATGTCTGGAGCGATTCGTTTATGTTCCTCCGCTGCGATTAGAGCCGGAGCGGGTTTAACTGCCGCAATTACTCACACGAGTAGCCTTATTCCACTGCAGGTTGGTTGCCCAGAAGTAATGAGCCAGAGCATCACCGCTGACTTACTCAGGGATACTGAGAACGACTTAACTAAACGCATACGCTGGGCTGACGTATTAGTGTTTGGTCCTGGCTTTGGAGATGATGAGTGGGCTTATCAAGCCTATCAATATCTGGCTCAAGAGCAGAAACCTAAAGTTGTTGATGCTGATGGCCTCAATATTCTAGCGATGCTGAGCCAGCGATGCGATGGCACTCTAGTGTGCGACAACCATCGAGTGATCACGCCGCATCCTGGAGAGGCAGCTCGACTACTAAATGTAACCATTCAACAAATAGAAAGTGACCGATACTCTGCTGCAAGACAACTGCAAGAGCGTTATGGCGGTGTAGTGGTTTTAAAAGGCGCGGGGACGCTTATTTACGATGGAACGAGAATGTACGTCTGTCTAGCGGGTAACGCCGGAATGGCGACGGGGGGAATGGGAGATGTGTTATCTGGAGTCATTGGTGCATTACTAGCCAAAGGTTTACCAATTTCTGTTGCCGCACGTTTAGGTGTGGTACTTCACAGTCATGCTGCTGATATAAACGTGAGTCAGAATGGTCAAATTGGTCTTTTGGCAAGTGATGTCGTTAGCACTCTTCGTACCGCTATCATCCAAGAGCTCTATCGAGTTTAATTAGATTTCATGCATTTTTGAGAAAATTGGTCGATTTTTTTGAGTACTTTTTTACGAATTAGCAGGGCATCTTAGTATTAGGTGATTGAGTTTTAGGCAGATTTGAGAGGTGATGCGTTTTAATTTTTAAGATATGACGCAAAGGTTTGCGCAATGGGTTAACTTAAGTGCTTTCTCAAGTTGTTGATAGTTATAAATAATAAGAGGTTTTGGTGACTTGGGGAGCGTTTTTGATATGCGATTTTCAAGATGGTATCACAAAAAAAATTCAAATATCAGACTTGTAGGAAATAAATCACAGCCTATAATGCTGAAAACCGGAGCGTCTGCCAACGCTCCGGTTTTTTTGTGTCCGAAGAACAGTGAACTCGTCTGCCAACGAAATCACTACGCACTCTGAAATGACACATATACATATGAATCAAGGAATTACACAATGCGTATCGAACAAGAACTTAAGTTAGGTTTTAAAGATGTACTGTTTCGCCCGAAACGTTCTACCCTTAAGAGCCGTTCTCAAGTAAATTTAACCCGCGATTTTACATTCAAGCATAGTGGTCGTCAATGGTCTGGTGTGCCAGTAATCGCAGCAAACATGGATTCGGTTGGTAGCTTTGCAATGGCTAAAGCGCTGGCTGAGCATGGTGTAATGACCGCTGTTCACAAACATTACACGGTAGAAGATTGGGCTGAGTTTGCTAAATCAGCAGATAAAGTAACCATGAATAACGTTATGGTGTCTACTGGGACATCTGACGCAGACTTCCAAAAAACCAAAGACATCATGGCACTTTCAGATGAATTTATTTTCATTTGTATCGACATTGCAAATGGTTACTCAGAGCATTTGGTCGAGTATGTTGAACGCGTGCGAGCAGAGTTCCCAGACAAGGTCATTTCTGCAGGCAACGTGGTTACTGGTGATATGTGTGAAGAGCTAATCCTAGCTGGTGCAGACATCGTTAAAGTGGGTATCGGCCCAGGCTCTGTATGTACAACTCGTGTAAAAACGGGTGTTGGTTACCCGCAGCTTTCTGCAATCATCGAGTGTGGTGATGCAGCGCACGGCCTTGGTGGCATGATCGTCGGTGACGGTGGCTGTTCTTGTGCGGGTGACGTAGCGAAAGCATTCGGTGGTGGCGCGGACTTCGTAATGCTAGGTGGGATGCTAGCGGGTCACGAAGAGTCAGGCGGCGAAGTGATCGAGAAAGACGGCGAGAAGTTCATGAAATTCTATGGCATGTCGTCGAAGAGCGCGATGGATAAGCACTCAGGTGGTGTCGCTGGCTACCGTGCGGCTGAAGGTAAAACCGTATTATTGCCATACCGTGGTAGCGTTCACGGCACTATTCAAGACATCCTTGGAGGCGTTCGCTCAACATGTACATACGTAGGTGCAGCAAAGCTTAAAGAGCTAACCAAGCGTACTACATTCATCCGCGTTCAAGAACAAGAGAACAACGTGTTCGGTAAAGAGTAAATCGACTGAATGTAACAAGTGTAAAAGCAACCATACGTTATATCTATAGCAGATAAAACTATACTATATGCAGCTATGAGCCAGAGTGAGATTGATTTCTTACTCTGGCTTTTTGCTTCTCATTTGTTTGCGCTTCAAAATTAACTCTAAGCGATTTTAATAGTTGGTCGAGATTCGACTTGTTCAAACGGTAATGATGTTGTAACTGGCATGAGCTGTAAAACGCTTGAAATCTGACAGTCTCTATTTAACCCAATATAGTCTTTGACATTAGCGACTCGCCAAGTCATGTCTCCGTAAGTACGCAGATAGAACGCGGGTGATTGATGACTGTTATGTCTAATAACGCTCCATTGGGTAATATCACTAAAAAAGACTTCAGGGTTATCGGATGTCTCAAACTCATTCGCCATGATGCCCAAAGGTATATCAACGCGATTAAGTAGCTTTTGTCCGAGTGAGAAGGCTTCGTCGAAGTTAGTTGGTTGTTCGCTTAACTGCTTAATTGCATAGGTTTGTACAAATCGAGACGGCGGTGTTGGGTCGGCGGGTAGACCCATCAAGCCAGCGCCATTGATTGATTGAAGTGGGCCAGGCACTTGGACATGACGTTGCATGGTTGCTTCATTGTTCGGTTCTGGGTTGTAGTTGCGCAAATTGGAAAAATAAGAGAGGTGATTGACATGCCAATGGTAATTTGGGCAGTTAGTCATTACTCCAACGTAGGAGTGGTCCACAACCACTTTATAATCATCAAAGTCGTATTCGGTACATTGATAGCGTGCTTGCTGATTTTCCTCTTTGCTGAACATATCGCTTTCTTTGAATGCTCGATAGATATGCATATTACCGTTAAGAAACTCAATGACGGCACTGTCATTATTTGCATCGTGAATCACGAAATGCTGGTCCAAAGCCATGTTGTCACTCTCTGTTTCACCAGTTGAAATAGTCGAGTTAAACACGTAAACGGGGTGGGTGGTGAAGTAGGTCACCATCTCGTCCACAGTATTAAACGTAGACAAGATAAAAGTACCAAACAGGCCGCTGCCTAATGCAAAGGCATCATCAGGGATGTGAGAGGTCGATACATTTTGATTGAGAATGGGCAAGTACAGTGACCCAACAGAAAGGCCAGATTCATTAATGCCATCAGCTGTTAAAAGAGGGTTATTATACCGGGTAATGGCATTGCAGTGTATGAAGCTCAACTCTCCCTGCCAATTTGCTCGAAACTCACATTCTTTACTGTGACGTTTTGGCGGCTGACCATTGAAAACACGGTCGGCTTTTCCGTCGGAAGTAAAGGTCGTAATTTGGTAAGTTTGTTGGGCTCTAAACCAAATCTCGGTCTGAAGGTTAACTGCAAACTCCATGGTTCTAGCGGATAAGGTTTGGTTGTTGCAACCATAATTGATATTAACATCTGTACACATAGCCATGCTTTCCGTTGTTTATCTTGAATGATGAATATCCAAGAAACCCTCTGAATCAAATGCTTAGAGATTACGTGGATATAGATGAATTGCGCTTTAATAATGGTTTTAGCCATTGAGATAAGCGCATGCTATTAAGTTAAGCATTCAATCAAAAAACGTCAGTAGCAGTTTAGTATCAGTTGATAGAGTTAAAATAAAAAGTGATGTATTAAGTAAAACTCTTTGATCTTAGAAATTAATAATATATTTATTTTTTCAATCTTGGTTACTCTAGATTTAAAGTTTATTTTAAAAGTGATTTGTATTTATTCGATTATCTTGCAGTGGTGATATAAAGTGAGAACATAAAGTTAACAATTTCAGATTGTGATTGAAAATGGGGAGAGTCTTCAATCCAAATACCGAGAAATGAAACTGCCCGAGAAGTTGTGCAACTGTCTCGGGCGAAGTGATGAATCAGGTGAGCAGCTATAAAGTTTTCTCACAAGAACCGCTAAGTTGTGGAGATATTTTTAAATTATCATTAAAGATTTCTACAACGACGGGGCCTTTATTTTCATCTTTTGCATAGTATGCACAGGACTTGTCCCCAGTATAGGTTTTACCTGCCTTTTTGAAACTGTAATACCAGGAGTCATGGGTAGCGGCACCGGATTCAAAACTAGCAGATTCAGATTGTTCGCCAATATTCAAGTCGAAATGAACCTCCATTTCCGGAGAGTCTTTAAATCTCACATATCCGGTGATTTTATCGTTGGAGTTATTTTTAACGTAAAATGAACCCTTAGTTGTCATAATTTTTCCTCTTTTTTAATTTCTATACGTGATAGAACGGCCAAATGACGTTCTGTTAATATATGCTTTTTAAGATGCATATTGATGTTAAATGATGGTCTTATTAGTTCTAAGGTGATTAAACTTATCCTTAGCGTATTTTTCTTTTATACCGATTAAGTCGCGGTAGCTTCGATCAAAATAAACGCTTGTCGGAATTGCCGGATCTTTAAAGCTGATGAAGGCACCATAGGTTCCCGGTATATCAGCTTCTCTGGCTTTATCAATCCAGTCCATGGCTCTGTTTACATCAACAAGTACTGGGTTATTTTGTAGTTCTAGTTTTTGCTTTATCTCTTCATTCCACCAGGTTTGGTATTGGACTGTATATTGACACTGGCGGTAGGGGAAAGATATGTCTTCAAGGTCGTCTGAGTGATGATAAAAACCGCCAGTGATCGCCCCTAAGGTTACGTAACTAAATAGCCCTTGATCGCGGTTTTCTGGCTTTATCAAAGGTGAAGTTAAGCTTTGCAAAAGTGCAGTATAGCCTTCTGGTTTAAGACCTCGCTCTGACACCAATCGCGAAGTGATTTTGTGAGGTGCTGGGGCGTCATAATCGGGAGGGAAAGGAGAACCGTTTTGACACAAAGAATCGCGCCCCCATGTGCTCATCAGGGAGTGATCGTATTTCTTCCCGTCAAAGTCAGTGCCATGTGCTTCATAGACTTGAACTAAATCAGGGAAGCAAGCGCCAAATTGAACGGCTATAAATTGGTGAAGATCTTGTTCTGTTCCTTCCCAGTAGCCATACATGGTGCAGTGATGGCTGATGGTTTCAATATCACAGTGGTTAGATGATTCAGGCAGAGCATCAATTTGCAAGTTGGTGCCAAGAAGTTTAGGCGTATCGAGGCTTTTTATAGCCTGCTCCCAATTTTTTAGCACATCTATGGTAGGGTGCGTTGGTATTGGCTGAAGCATACCGTTGATTTTTGGATAGAGGTTCCACTGAAGCTCGAAGCGGTGGATCTCTTTGGGTAAAGGGAATGTTTTTACGCGTAGCTCGGTAACAATGCCATAGCTAATGCCTCCGCCGCCTCTTAGTGCCCAAAATAGGTGAGGGTTGGACTCTGCTGAGACTTCTGTGATCGTACCATCACCCAATACCACGGTTGCACTCACTAGGTGCTCACAACACATGCCGTATTTTCGCGTCCAAGGGCCCCATCCTCCGCCTTGAATATAGCCAGTCAACCCAACTGTGGCACAGGTTCCATGTGCAATCATTCGATCATGCTCTGCAAGTTTTGGTGTCAGTTGATAGAAGCGATAGCCAGCACCAATGGTGGCAATATTGTCACACAATTGGAAGGTCTTAATTCTGCTCACGTCAATCAAAATGACGTTGTCACCACTGCATTCACCTGCGTGATCATGCCCTCCTGAGCGAACACGAATCGGGAGATTGAATTGAGTTGCTGTTAGATAGGCTTGCTGAACTTCTTGCGTACTTTCGCACATGACAATGACAAAGGGTTGGTGTTGATAGCGAGTATTGAAGATGAGTGACTCGACTTGATATTGGTTCAAACCGGGAACCGGTGAAACCGTGTTTTCAAGAGGTGTCAGTAATCGTTCTTTAGGAAAACCGCACTTATCCATTTTCTGAATAAACAGTTTGGCATTATTGACTGAGATTGAGTACGCGCTAAGTACAGCGAGGCGTTGTATTTGAGGGTTAGGGTGCTGTTCTACCACTTGGTTTTCTTTAGTTCCCTGCATCCATTCATGTTCCATTATTTTTTCCATTTGGCTTATGTATTGAATAGTTGTTCAAATATTAAACCAAATGCATACATTCACCATATCAGTTTGGTATCAGTTGTTCTGTACAAATCGCCAAAAGCATCAGCGAGAGAGCAACAATATCTGGTTGATGAAAAGAACGATCGGCATCTGCGTGACCGTGGATAATTTATGTAGTCAAGTAGATCTGAGCCTAAATTGATACTGAACCAGAATGACGTGTTATCTACATTGAATGGGTCACTAACGACAATAAATTCAGTTGGAGAACACAATGAAAATGGACTCAAAAGAATCACAAGCAATTTTTACTGCTCATTATCAAATTGGTAACGGCTTACCTGGAGGAGTGAGCTTCGATGTTAATCTACTCGTGGCCAGCGAAGACAAATCAATAGTGGGTAAAGGACATATCTTTCAGGCCGTTAACCCACCGTTAAATGTGGTGTCTGATCTCAATGGTAGTTTCAACTATCAATGCACGATGCGTGATTGTCATATCATGGTGACGTTGCAGGGCTACCAGCCTTATCTAGGCATTGCTCCTTTAGGAGCTGATCTTCATAACGTAACGCTCAACCTCCTACTTAATGATGATTGGAAGTCAGGCGTGGCATTCTATCGATATAAAAATAGTTCAGGTAAATGGATTGAAGCAGCAAATCAACGCGTTACTCTACTTTTGCCTGAGCATGTTCCTAGCATCGAGAACTTTAAGGTGGAGCAAAATGATCTTGCGCCAGCATAAATCTCATCAGCGATGACACTGTGCCAAAACACAGATATTCGATGGTTTCGAATATCTGTGTTTGACGAGGTAAATCGAGTAAACACGATGACTTGACGGTGCAATTAATCGACTTTCTTCGTTTATTGAATATTTCATGGTTGAGTAGATGTGGAGAGCCAATGGTCGAGCTCATCAACACTTATTTGAGCCTGATTCAGTTGATGCTTACGCGCGGCCTGATTGAAGTTTAACAACTCAGAGACGGAGCTGGACTGGTCGAGTAAGGCAAGCATCAGATTCGCTTGTTCAATATAAAAATCACCCCATGGATGCGGATCTTCTTGGGTGAAGTTAGACAGCTTATCGCGATATTTTCGAAGTAGCGTAGGCTGCTTATACTGCCACGCTACTTGGATTCCTTGTTGGTAAAAGCGTAAATAGTTATGACCAACACAGGTAGATTCTAGCCAAGCCTCACCAGTGCGCAAAGCGGAGAGGGCCGTTGATTCATCGCCACAAATAAGTGCCTTGGTAGATACGAGCCAAGGACCAATAAAATTGTGTAGCTTATTGATATGAACAAGATCTAGAGCCGTGTCGATGTCCGAAAGGGCTTTCTCCTCTTTTCCCTGATACCAGTGCAATCTTGCACTGGACTCCAAAAGAAAAGCGACAAATCGATGAGCATTAAGCTGTTTTGAAAGTTGTAGAGCGGTCGAGATTTCGTTTTCAGCTTGCACCAAGACATTACGGTCGAGAAAGATCCATGCAGCCGTAAGCCTAGAAACAATTTCTGCTCGGCGGTTTGCCGTGAGATAGGCAAGATTCGAGGCATGCTGAGCCTGTTTTAGTGCTTCGTCAGATTGCAGTTGATAGATCATCACTGTTGCCAGCATGTAGCGATTAGCAGTTTCAATCGAAAGCAACTGATGCTCTTCACACAGTTGCAAACACTCGGTTAAGTGCTCGTATGAGCGAGCCATTTTTCCTTGTGCGTAGGCACAATCACCGAGGCCGCCAAGCGATTTTGCTTTCGCGCGAAAACAGTTTGCTCGTTGACTGTAATCTAATGCAAGTAAATGTTCTTTCTCACATTCGTCTAGCTGCCCAGTGGGGAACAGCATATTACCTCTCATCGAGTGAATTTCACACAAAGATTTATTTAACGTCAGCTTTTCGCACAGGGCTTGGGCTTGGTCTAAAATCGACATCGCTTGTACAAAGTTGTCGGTTAAACGGTAGGGGTTAATGAGGTCTAAATAGTATTGAACACGTTCAGAATCATTTTCTGTGTGATGAATCGCTTGCTCAAGAACCTCAATACTCTCTTTGATGCGTCCCATCGAATACAGGCAGTTTCCTTTCATATTTAGTGCATACGCCATCTGTGCTTTAGGTGACTCTTTAATAGCGTATTCAATAAGAGTCAGTGCTTTTTCAAATTGATAATTGCTCAGGTAATGTTTGGCGGTCTGGTCAAGAACAGTAAATACACCTTCGCCCTTGGCATGATTGATATGGACTGCATATAAGAACCGATCTCGGTTCTCATACCATTTTGCGCAGGCCATGTGTATTTTTGAACACTGTGACTTGTCTATTTGACGGAAAACAGCATTACAAATCAAATCATGATGGAAAAGGTATTGATCGCCATTGAGTTTTACTAAGCCAGCGTCGACTAACTTATCTGGTACGTAGCCGGGAATTCGAGTGATTTCACGCAGTTGCTCCAGTTGAAAGTACTGCCCCAACACAGATGCAGTACAGAGTGCTTGGCGATCTTGGGCTGGAAGTTGAGCTAATTGTATCGAAACTAAATGTTCCAATGACTCCGGAACGTCTTTATCAAACTGAGAACAAAGTAGTGTTTGGCGCAAGTATAGAGGATGGCCTTTCGCAAGCTTTATACAGTCATTGATATGTTTATTCTGTTGGCATGTGATTGAGCAAGCTAACTCGTAAGACTCTTCAGATGATAACTCCCTAAGTTCGATTAGATTCACGTTGGCAAACCAAGATTGTTTGGAACTAAGTCGTTTTTGCTGCCTAAACGTCAGAAAGAGTAAAATATTGGTGTTTGTAATATAAGGTAGCAGTGTCTCAAGAAATGCCAACATTACCTCGTCGGCCCAATGGACATCTTCAACAATAATCAAATGCGGTTTGCTGGTCTGCCGTTGTTGAATTAAGAAAGGGATAGATTGCTCTATCGTTTGTTTCAGCGTTTGGAACTCCATTAAGTTCAGCAGCTGTTTTTCTGATTCGTTGAGTGTTACCCCCATTAACCAATAAAGGCAGAGATGGAAAGAAGAGGGAATTGATGACTCGACAGTCTGCTGACGAATAGAATCATCGGTATCTTCACGAGTAAATGAACAAATTGCCCGAGTGAATATATTTTGAGGGGACAAGAGATCAGCACTGCCATGATTCAGGATTTGAATCTCTGTGGTTAAACACGAAGAACGACTCAAAGACGAAATGACCTGGTTGAGTAGGCTGGTCTTTCCTATCCCTGCGGTACCAGTAATACAATACGTTTGGCCTGCTTCTTGTTTTTGCCATCGCTTGATTCCGCTATTCAATGTTTCTAGTTCAAGTTTACGCCCTACGAAACAATCAGTATGGTTTTGGTGTAAGGATACAAAATGCCAGTTGTTGAAGTCTGGCTCTCCTGTTAGAAAAGGTTTTATTGGTCTGGCACAATTGGACGAGATAAAGCAAGGACAAGCAGCTATTTCTCCCCAAGGGATTTTAACTAGGATTTCATTGATTGGGGTTATCGCATTTGGATGTTCCGATAGCTCAGTGATTCGATGCATGTATTTCACATTGATAAAAGACCGAATCGAAGCCGAAAGAGCAACCTTTAATTGAAGGGCTAGTTGTCGAATTCGCTCAAAAATATATTCGTCCGATTCCTGTAAAGACCAAGTAAGAACAAACGTTCGGTTTTGTATTATGGGTGTAGTGTTTTGGCTGAGAAGTAAGGTTTGCAGAGCCTTTGCGGTCAAATCACACTTTGCTTCGATTGCAAAAATAAAAAAATATGGTGGTGATGAAGATACATTTGTAAATAATGGTTCTGAGGCCCGATCTATTAAAAGGTCCTCTACGGGGACAGAAAAGTATTCCGCGAGATTGGATGCGGTACGATACAGCACATTCGCCCCAGACTCTGCTCGCTTTATAGAAGCAATAGATACGACAAAACCCTGTTGAAAGCATTCTTCCGCCAGTTTTTCTTGGCTCAGTCCTAATTTCTTTCTCAGTTCTTTGAGTCGTAATACGTTGAGTGGAATTCTTCCATCCCTATTTGCCATATTTCACTCCGTTGTAACGTATAGCTTTTCCCAGTAAACCTGAATCGATTGGATATGTTGAGTGAATAAATTTATCTTATTTCACCACATATATAATACTAGTAGTTAAAATGTTATATACGAAAATGAAATGGGCATTTTAATCTTCAAACCACCTTAATTCATTGTTATATTAGTGGTGTTTTTTATTAATAATTTTGATATTTATTTTTGTGAGTTCATGTTTTTCTTAATAAGTTTTTTGAAATATCTTTAAACTTATATCTTTTAAAAGATTGCACACCTTAAACTTATATTGGACTTCATTAAACTTTAAAAATTAAATTCTTTAATTTTAGAGATATAAATTGACAATCTTATTTTTAGTGTTTTTTTTGATCTCTATTCTGGCTAACTGATTTTTTCTAGTCTATAAATCAAATATCGGCAATTTCAAAATAACTGCCGAAAAAATTATTTTAATTTCAATATTATAAATAGTTGGCTTTATACTATGGATATTGGCTTTTTCTGCCTGTTAAAAGGCTTTCATATTACACCACACTTGAGTGCCGCGCTTACCTCTATTAAGGAGACTGCGTGGCTGCCATATGTCAAACGATCTTGCCATCGAGGGGATTGGCAAGCGCTTGCTTTAGAAGAATCACATCGAAAGGCCTATTACCCTAACTATTTACTACTCTCTGAATTTACAGGATTAGAACTGTTTTTATCTCAATTTTTCTGCCCAATTTTGTCAGTACGGTTTATGAAGTTAGAGCCGGGAGCTGAGATATTGTAACGCGGACCTCTGGCATATGTTTTTCTCAAGTACAGGTGTGTTACATCATTAACTACTGCTACAGCGGCAAGTGAGGTTCATGAATTATGCAAAAAGGCTCATCTATAGAATTCTACCAGCAACGTCCTCAATCTCGTGAGACGGTCGGTGTTGAAGAAGTGCAGCAACAAACTCAACAGTTTGGTTTTGCTGAACCCGAAATGGATGAGCTGCTTAAGTACTCATTACGGACTCAACTTGAGGCTATGCTCCCAAACCAACTCAGCACGGCTGAACGCCAACGGCAACTGAAAGAGAGTTTCGCTGCGGCAGTTGAGCTCGTATTGAAGGAGACGAAAGTTGAGCACCGAACACTGGTGCAAGCCTTTCAGAGCATGTATGGCAACGCTTGCCAATCTCTTTCTCTGGCTAAACTCACTCAAGAGGAACTGACCCGACAGTACATTTCCACGTCTGGGCTGGTGATGTCCCCACTTAACTGTAAACACACCATCAAAGATGTGTACCGAATTAAAGGCTTTGCGTGTGGTATAAACAAAGCTATCCAACATATGCTTGCCAACAAGTCACAGGTTAAAGTGCTTTATCCAGCTTGCGGCCCCTTTGCACCATTGCTGCTGCCTTTACTTGCTCACTACAAACAAAGTGATCGAATTAGCGCAGAGCAGCTTCAGGTGACACTAGTAGATATTCACCCCGGAGCCATTAAAGCACTCAATCAATTGATCGCGGATCTCGATATCGCAGACTACATTGAAGCCTTAGTGGAAGAAGATGCTACCCAATTTTCGCCAACTCAAACGTTTGATCTCCTGATACTTGAAGCGATGCAGCATGGCTTTAGTCGGGAAGGGTTCCTCAGCATCGCGAAACATTTGGTTCAATATTTACATATTCAAGGCGAAATGATCCCCAATCAGGTATCTGTGCGCGCCATGATGGTCATCGGGGAGACGGAATTTAATCAACAATGGGAAAAAGCAGAGTATGCACATTCCAACCATTGCCAGCCGGAAGCGATCGATGATCGAATTGATCTGGGAGAAATTCTTAACGTCAATAAAGCCATGTTGCTCAGAAGCGAGATTTTTGAGCTAGATGGTGGAATAAAAATGCTGCAAGGCAACACCATTGAGCTGCCGAAAGATGTGCCAGATATGGCAAAACGTATCCTCGCCATTTACAGCCATATCGATACTTACGGAGATGCGATGGTCGGACAATACGACTCTGGTATTACCCATCCTAATCCCGACATGACTTTTTATGTGGATGCCAAGCCCAAAGCTGTTGAACACCATTACTTTGAAGCGAAGGGAGGGGATAAGGTCAGTTTCTATTATCAGTTAACCGGATTGCCAGGTTTTGTCGCCACCCATGGATGATTTCGATATGCAGCAAAAATACGTCGTTTTTACAGGAAGTTGTTACGCCTTGCCCATCATTCAGTTGTTGGCACAACAACATAAATTGGCGGGCGTGGTAGTACCGGAAGGAGAACTAAATCCAGACTTACAGCAGCTACAGAGCTATCTGAGCGCTCAATCGATTCATATTGCTCAGTATACCGCCAATGATAGCAGTGCTTTGATAGCGCAACTCGATGCTTGGCGAGTCACGGATGGCGTCATCTATTTGTTCAGGCACATAGTTCATTCCTCGCTGTGTCAGTTTTTCAACGGAAACTTGTACAACATTCATCCGGGAAAGCTGCCCGAGTATCGAGGCCCGATGCCTCTCTATTGGCAATTAAGAGACGGTTTAGACACCTTTAGCCTCACCCTGCATCGTCTTGAGGCATCGGCTGATTCCGGCGCTATAGGAATGGAGTTAGAGGTACCATTTCACCCGTTTGAGACCTTAACCAGTGCTCAGAAAAAAGCGTCACAAATGACGGCTAAGCTGATGTATGACTTCCTCATCGCGCAACAAAAGCAAGGGCTGGTTTGGCGTGAACAAGTATCAAACCCCAACGAAGTAGCACGAGCAGTAAACCAACATGATCTGCACATTCGTTGGAACGTGCAAACGAGTCGCGAAATCGTCAACTTAGTGCGAGCAGGCAATCATGACTTCGGTGGTGCGATGTTGAGCTTGCCAAGTGGTGTCGCCAATGTTTTGCAAGCAAGCGCAATGGAGACTTCTTTAGTCGGTGTTGAGGCGGGGAGAATTCTCGAGATCAGCCCACAACATGGGTTACAAGTGAAAACGTTAGATAGCGCCATATCAATAGATGTTATTGCTACACCGCAAGGCGTGTTTTCGGGTTATCGCTATGCGCAAATGGCTGGGCTAGATGCTGGGATGTCATTGCTCCAGCACGCTTCTGCTTGTGAGTAAATAAATATCTCAATACGGCTCTTTGCGGCAGTGATGAAGCCCGTAACGGTATTTAGTAATGCGAGATTGGAAAGTTTTAACCAACCACACCAATTTCGTTATGGGCTGGTTTTAACTTAAGTGTATACGTTGAAAGGAAGAACAGTATGGCTACAGAACCGTATCTTGGGACACTAACCGCATTTGGTGGCAATTTTGCAATTAGAAATTGGGCAATGTGCTCGGGGCAAATGCAGGCAATTGAAGATAATCCAGCGCTCTTCTCTCTAGTTAGCACTCTATACGGAGGTGACGCCCGAACTACCTTTGGTTTACCTGATTTGCGTGGCCGCAGTCCAGTTGGTGTAGGCACACGACCTGGGGGGATGGATTATCATCAGGGAGAAAGATTGGGTACTGAACTGGTAACTATTGATATAACTCAAATGCCAGCACACTTACATACGGCAATTTTTACCCCTCTTGGCACTTCTGCACCTGTAACAGGCAGGATGAAGGTTGCTACCAATGCTGCAAATACACAGGTACCCGATAGTAATTCGTATATAGCGCAAAACTCTACCCCCGGGTTCTATAAACCGACGTTTCAGCAACCAGATTTGACCGAGATCGAAGGCTTAAGTGTGTCTGGTGGTGGCTCGGGCGGAGGTACTGTAGCTGTGACTGAAACAGGCGGTTCAATGCCACTTAATATTTTGAGCCCGGTATTGCCGATTAATTGGTTAATTGCCACTGCGGGAGTATACCCACCACGCAGCTAATCAACCAAGAAAGAATTGGCTGAAACTATCGCTAATCCTTTCCTATAAAAAAATTAAACATTTAAGTTGATTATGATAACCCGGCTATGTTGATAAGGCCGTCATCTTCAGGAGAGGAAAATGAGATTACGTCGTCAGGTAGCGATCGCAATTACAACAGCATGGGTGTCCTCAGCGTTTTTTTCCGGTGAAGCCTGGGCTGCACAGCAAACGATTAACTACTCTAATGGTTCAGGTTCCAGTTTTAGTGAGGTGGAGACCGGCGTCACTGGGGGTATGCCCTCGGTCACTCTTACCAATGCAGGTGCTGTGTCTATGGTATTAGATGCCGGCAATAGCACTGATAGCACTCCGTTTACTGGCCTAAATGACCTCGGATTTGTAGCTGGTGTTCTTTACTCAAATACCATGATTAATGAGTTCAACAATCGTGGCTTCCGCTTTTTTGAGAAATCAAGTACTAACTTCAGTTTCGACGAAATTACCTTTATGCAGGGGTCGGCGCGAGACTCAGATAAAACGTATCAACTTGTGTTAACTGGCTTCTCTAATGATACTCAAACAGTGACCGAAACTGTCACCTTGCCAAAAGGTGGTGAAGCAAACTCAGGGTTACAGGACTTGTTTACCCTGACCCGTGGTACAGATTTTAATGATTCGGCATGGCAGGACGTTGATACAGTGACTATGGCGTTTACCCGAAGTCCGGGTGCTGACTCTCGTTATCTTATCAGAAGTATCAAGATTGATGACGCTGCGGTTTCAGACTCTACCGCGCCTACTTTTGTCAGTGCGAGCTCAACCCCCACTGATGATGCAACCAATGTTTCTGTTAGCAACAACATCGAGATTGCCTTCGATGAAAATATTGAGCTGAAGAGCGGCAATATTACCATTCGTAATGTTACCGACAGTCGCGACTTTGAAGTATTTAATGTTGCCACCGAAAGCGATGGCAAAACAACATCACCAGGCGCTGGTCGCATCAGTGTTACCAACAATAAAGTTTACTTAAACCCAACCAGTGATCTGGCAGGGAACCGGACCTACGCCATTCATATTGAATCCAGTGCCGTGGCTGACAGCGCAAATAATAGCTTCGCTGGGATCAGCGATGATGCCACATTTAACTTTACGACAGTCGATACCACGCCAAATGCGCCATCTACACCCGATTTAGATGCTAGTTCGGATACCGGGCCATTAAATACTGATAATATTACCAGTGACACTACACCAACGTTTAGTGGGACTTCTGAGAGTGGATCGATCGTTACTTTATACAGTGATCAAGTCGGTGGAGGTGCAACGGTTATTGGCACAGGCACTGCTACTGGAGGAAACTGGCAGATAACAACCAATGAGTTGGCGTCTGGTATTACACATGCAATAAGTGCTAAAGCGTCTGATAGCGATGATAATGTTAGCTCGGCATCCAACGCGTTAAGTGTCACCATTGATACAATAGCACCATCCGTAGTGAGCATTACCACGCCGATTGAGGCTGACAGTATCGTCAACGCTGCAGAAGACAACGATGTGTTGATCGCTGGCTCCGGCGCGGAAGCAGGCAACAGCGTGACCGTGACTATCACAGACAATAACAGCTCTGTCAGTCGTACGGTGACGGCCGACAACTCAGGCAACTGGACGCTGAGCGGCAGCGAGCTGGATGTCAGTGGCCTGAACAATGGCACCCTGACGGTGTCTGCAACCCAAGCAGATATAGCAGGTAATATCTCCACCGCAGCTAGCCAGAGTGTTACCCTAGACAATGCAGCCCCATCAGCAGTGACCATCACCACGCCGATTGAAACCGATGGTATTGTCAATGCGGCAGAAGACAACGACGTACTGATTGCTGGCTCCGGCGCGGAAGTAGGCAACAGCGTGACCGTGACTATCACGGACAATAACAGTTCTGTCAGTCGTACGGTGACGGCCGATAACTCAGGCAACTGGACGTTGAGCGGCAGTGAGCTTGATGTAAGTGCGTTTAACAACGGCACCCTGACTGTGTCTGCAACCCAAGCAGATATAGCAGGTAATACTTCTACCGCAGCCACCCAGAGTATTACTCTGGACAATGCAGACCCATCTGCTGTAATCATCAATACGCCGATTGAAACTGATGGGATCGTCAATGCGGCAGAAGACAACGACGTACTGATCGCTGGCTTCAGTGCGGAAGCAGGCAATAGCGTGACCGTGACTATCACGGACAATAACAGCTCTGTCAGCCGTACGGTGACGGCCGACAACTCAGGCAGCTGGACGTTGAGCGGCAGTGAGCTTGATGTCAGTGGCCTGAACAACGGCACACTCATAGTTGCTGTGACGCAATCGGATACGGCGGGTAATACCTCCAGAGTGACCACCCAGAGCATTACCTTAGATAACGCCGCACCATCAGCTGTGACCATCACTACACCGATTGAAACCGATGGTATTGTTAATGCAGTGGAAGATAACGATGTGTTGATTGCTGGCTCCGGCGCGGAAGCAGGCAACAGCGTGACCGTGACTATCACGGATAACAACAGCTCTGTCAGTCGTACGGTGACGACCGACAACTCAGGCAACTGGACGTTGAGCGGCAGCGAGCTGGATATCAGTGGCTTGAGCAATGGCACCCTGACTGTGTCTGCAACCCAAGCTGATATAGCAGGTAATATCTCCACCGTAGCCACCCAGAGCGTAACCCTAGATAACGCAGCGCCATCCGCTGTTACCATTTCCACGCCGATTGCAATCGACGGTATCGTCAATGCGGCAGAAGACAATGATGTGCTGATTGCTGGCTCCGGCGCGGAGGCTGGCAATAGTGTGACCGTGACCATCACGGACAATAACAACTCAGTCAGTCGTACGGTGACGGCCGACAATACCGGGGCTTGGACGACTATTGGCAGTGAGTTTGATGTAAGTGCGTTTAACAACGGCACCCTGACGGTCGCGGCGAGCCAGAGCGATGCGGCGGGCAACACCTCCAGTATAGATAGCACAACAATTACGTTAGATAACGTGAGGCCAACTGTTTCTTTGAGCAGCTCAGACCTTGATTTGATCTCTGGCGAAACGGCGAGTATCACGTTCACCTTAAGTGAGTCCTCAAGTGACTTTACTGAGTCAGATGTCACCGTCACTGGCGGCAGTTTGTCTAACTTTGCGGGCAGCGGTGACAATTACACGGCCACCTTTACGCCGGATAGAGACAGTACAAGTACAGCGACGATTAACGTGGCGGCAGATTTCTTTACCGATGCTGCCGGGAATAGCAACACTGCTGCGCCTCAACTGTCTATAACCGTTGATAGTTTAGTGCCGAGTGTGACTATCTCCAGTGATAAATTGGCGCTGAAAGCGGACGAAACGGCGACCATTACCTTTACCTTAAGTGAAGCGTCGAGCGATTTTACCGAGGCGGATATCACGGTTAGTGGCGGTACTTTGTCTGGTTTTGCTGGCAGTGGTAGCAGCTACACTGCGACCTTTACACCAACGGAAGAGAGTGCGACGAGCGGTACTATTGAAGTTGCCACAGGCACATTTACCGATGCCTCTGGTAACACCAATAGTGCAGCTACACCACTTTCCATCAGCGTCGATACTGTGCTTCCAACCGTTAGTATCACTAGCTCCAGCGCTGCGTTGAAAGCGGGTGAAACGGCAACACTCACGTTTACCTTGAGTGAAGCCGCAACTGATTTTTCCGAAGCCGATGTGACCGTGGCTGGAGGAACTCTTTCTAACTTTGCGGGCAGTAGCGCCAGTTACACGGCTACCTTTACACCTGCAGAAGAAAGCACTGAGGATGCAACTATTGATGTTGCAGCCGAGAAATTTAGCGACGCAGCTGGCAACCTCAATACAGCAGCGACTCAGTTGTTGATCTCAGTGGATACGGGGATCCCGACTGGACATAGCATCAGCATTGATCAGGAGAGCATTAACAAAACCAACGAACAGGCGATGAGCTTTACCTTCGCAGCAGCTGAAGTGAACGCGATGTTCACTTATAGCGTGACCGACGGTACCACGACCATTGACGGCGCTAGTCAAACAATTTCTTCGGAGACCATGCAAGTAACGGGCATTGACGTCACTATTTTGCAAGAGGGGACGTTGACAGTAAGCGTGGTGGTAACCGATGCCGCAGGCAACGCATCTGATGCAGTGACGGATACTGTGACCAAACGCTACGATGTCGCGCCAACGGTAGTTGATGATAGCTTCTCGACTGAGGAAGATACGGCGAAACAATTTAATCTGTTAGCCAACGATTCCGATGTTAATGATGACATGGTCGCTTCTTCTACAACGATTAAAACGCAACCAATTAAAGGTCAGGTGTCGATCAGCAACGGCGTTGTTACCTATACGCCAAATAATAATGAGACAGGCACAGATAGCTTTACCTATACCGTGAAAGATGCCCTGCTGCAGGAGTCGCAAGAGGCGACAGTGACCGTCACTATCATGGCTATAAATGATGCGCCAGTCGCTAAAGCGCTGACCATCAACACCGACGAAGATACCGCAAGCGCAGCAGTCAGCGCGCGTAGTCAAGCGGAGGATGTTGAAGATGGCATCCCAACGGGTGATTTATCGTTAGTTAGTTTGCCTCAAAAAGGACAAGTAGCCATTGATCAAACTGTAGGCACTTTTGTATATACGCCGAATCCGAATGAAAATGGTAGCGATAGCTTTACTTACACGATCGCAGACAGTGAAGGCGGCGTTTCTCTTGCGGCCACGGTCAGCGTCAATATCGGTTCCGTCAATGACTCACCAGTAGCGGAGGAAGACAGTTTTACTTTTGATGAAGATATCACATCGACACTCGATATTTTAAGTAACGACAGTGATATTGAAGATGGGTCATTCACCCCGAGTAGTATTACCCTGCAAGATCTTGGTCAAGGAGAGGGGGTATACAGTTTTGCCACGGTCAGTGTCAATGTCGATGGGACCTTAAAGATTGTGCCAACAGCGAACGTTAATGGTCAACATAGCTTTACCTACATGCTAACCGATAGTGGTCAAGCAGCCTCAATGCCCGCAACCGTCACGCTCAATATTACGCCAGTGAATGATGCCCCCGTTGCTGTTGATAACAGTGCACAACTACTAGAGGGAGGCTCCTTCGAGGTCAATGTATTAGGCAATGATAGTGATGCCGATGTTGGAGACAGTTTTGAACTCACTAGTGTCACAGTCGTCGATACGCCAGCACATGGCAGTGTGAACGTGACGGCGTCAGGAGCGATTGTTTACAACCCCAATGAGAACTACTTCGGTGAAGATAGCTTCACCTATACGGTGGCAGACTTAGCAGGTGCTGTATCTAACGCCGCAACAGTGACCATGACAGTAACACCAGTCAACGACGCACCAATGGCGCAAGCACAGTCACAAACGCTTGATGAAGACAATAGTTTGGTGATCACGCTGGTTGGTTCAGATATTGATAACGATGATGACACTCTGCAGTATCTTATCACTGAGCAAGTCAGTCATGGCGTGCTAGAGCAGTTGACCAATAATAGTTGGCGCTATACACCAGAAGCGGACTTCAATGGCTCCGACTTCTTCTTGTTCAAGGTCAACGACGGTGATCTCGACTCGACAGAGGTTCGTGTCGATTTGACGGTTAATGCAGTCAACGATACACCAACCGCGACCAGTGTCAGTGCTACGGGAGAGGAAGAAATACCGCTGACCATTACTTTAAATGGTAACGATGCAGAAGGCTCATCTTTGAGCTATCAAATTGTAAAATCGCCAGTCAACGGTAATGTTACCGTCACAGGCAATCACGCGGTTTATACGGGTAACAGTAACTTCTTTGGTCAGGACAGTTTCACTTACAGCGTAAGTGACGGAGAGCTTACCTCTGTAGTGGCGTTAGTGACCATCACAGTGAATAACGTTAATGACTCGCCAGTGATTACGGGTACTCCATCGGCGCAAGTGGATGAAGATAGTGTGTATCAGTTTGTGCCCGCCGCATTGGATAATGACCCAGCGGATACTCTGACCTACTTGATAGCTAACAAGCCACCTTGGGCTACATTTGACAATACAACAGGAGCGCTTTCTGGCACGCCAAGTAACCGTTATGTGGGGACTTATCCAGATATCGTGATTAGCGTATCCGATGGCACTATTTCTTCCTCATTGTCAGCGTTTTCGATTACTGTGAATAACGTTAACGATGCACCCGTTATCTCTGGCTCACCAGCAACACAAGTGAATGAAGACAGCACCTATTTGTTCACGCCACAAGTGTCAGATGTTGACAGCCAAGCCTTCACCTTCAGTATCGTGAACAAGCCATCTTGGGCTAGCTTTGATGCATCAACAGGCACGCTCAGTGGTACTCCAGATAATGGTGATGTTGGCAAATATCAGGGCATTGTTATCTCGGTTTCTGATGGTCTCACGACAACAATGCTCAATAGATTCAGTATTGTGGTTAACAATGTCAATGACGCGCCGATGATCAGTGGCACTCCTGCTCTTACCGTCAACGAAGGCAGTACGTATCGCTTTGCACTGCAGGCATCGGATGTTGATAGTAGTAGCTTGAGCTTTTCAATCCGCAATAAACCATCATGGGCAACCTTTGATAGAGTAACTGGGTTGCTAAGTGGTACGCCGGCAAATGAGCATGTTGGCAGCACCAATAATATTGTTATTAGTGTCTCAGACGGTGAGCTAAGCACATCTCTAGCAGCGTTTAGCATCACGGTAATCAACGTCAATGATGAGCCAGTGGCGGTTAATGATACCTATGTCTTTACCGAGAGTAACGATGGTAGCTACTTATTGGATGTACTCAGCAACGACAGCGATATTGACCTAGATACATTACAACTGGAATGGGTTAAACCTACATCTGGAACGGCAACGATTGTGGGCAGTCAAATCCAATTGGTAACGACCTCAATTGGTACAGTGGCAGTGCAATACAGTGTGAAAGATGGTAACGGTGGAAAGGCCACCGCGAAAGCAATCGTGACAATTAAAAGTGCGAAATTGGACGCACCAACAATAGCCGCACCTTCAGATATCGAAGTGAACGCAACTTCGCTCTTTACTAAAGTTGCATTAGGCTCTGCTGTGGCACGAGATAGTACAGGCAAGCTATTACCTGTTTCATTGGTCGACAGCACGACCTTTTTCCGACCTGGAACTAATACGGTCTATTGGCGCACTCAAGACTCTGATGGAAACGTCGCTGAAGCTAGTCAAACGGTAACAGTGTATCCACTGATAAGTATCTCCAAAGATGCGCAAACCACGGAAGGCACCAATCATAGCGTATCGATACACCTTAACGGTCCTTCGCCGAGCTACCCAGTAATCATACCTTATACGGTTTCAGGAAGCACGGACAGTGATGACCACACGCTCACCTCTGGTGAAGTGGTGATACCTAGTGGTACCGAAGGCAAACTTTCGTTCGAACTACTTAATGATGGACAAAATGAGGGCGTTGAAACCTTAGTGATTGATCTGGACAGCACCCTTAATCTAGGTAGTAAGCGTCGTTACACCTTGACAATCTTTGAAGAGAATGTGGCTCCGAAGGTCACGGTAAGTGTATCTCAGGCGGGGGAGCAGCGGAGACAAATTGAAAATGGTGTTGAACCGGTCACAATCACGAGCAGTGTTAGTGATGCCAATATGTCCGATATACACAGTTTCAGATGGAGTAGTGATAGCGATGTACTTAACCAAGCGATTGCGGGGCAGATGTACAGCGAAACATTGACTTTCTCTCCGCAATTACTGAGTTCAGCGATTTACAATTTGCAATTGACAGTTACTGACAATGGCACTCCACCATTATCAGTGACACGGAATGTCTATTTAGAAGTGGTACAAACATTGGCGGAGCTCGGGAGTGAAGACAGTGATGGCGACTTAATCCCGGATGATCAAGAAGGTCATAATGATAGTGATGGTGATGGTATCCCTGATTATCTTGATGCAATTTCTGACTGTAACGTAATTCAACAGGTTGTGTCAGAAAAAGATCGCTTCCTCATTGAGGGGCAGCCAGGTGTCTGTTTACGCAAAGGAATAACCATTCTGACTAACGCAACAGGAGGAGCTTTATTGCTGGATGAGGAGCTTCCTAAAGATATCAATATGAAGAGCATAGGGGGAATCTTTGATTTTGTAGTAACTAATTTGCCGCTTCCCGGTCAAAGCTATCAATTAGTTATGCCTCAGCGTTTACCTGTTCCAGCAAATGCAGTGTACCGAAAGTATAATGCTGAACAGGGGTGGGTAGACTTTATTGAGGATGCTCAAAACACAGTTTCTTCTAGTGCTGGCGAGGCTGGTTATTGTCCGCCACCAGGGCACAGTTCATGGTCACAGGGTCTGACTGAAGGTGACTGGTGTGTACAACTTACCATTGAAGACGGTGGCCCGAACGATGATGACGGATTGGCTAATGGCAGTGTCGTTGACCCTGGCGTCGTTGCCGCTCGTGTAAGCAATAATACACTCCCTCAAGCGATTGACGACAATGCGTTTGTTAGTCTCAATGGTACGGTGACGATCGATGTATTGAGCAATGATACCGATGCTGATGGTGATGGGCTGAAGGTAAGTCGCGCTTCTGTAGATATTGGTAGTGTTAGTGTGGTTGATAACAAACTAAGTTATGTCACTCAACCACAGTACTACGGGGAGGCTTTGATCACTTATAGCGTAACGGATGGTAATGGTGGAACGGGATCGGCGAAGGTGACGGTAAATGTGGTAAACAGTCAGAATCCGAATGCGGTGGACGATAATATTACCACCGATGATCGTACCCCTGTCACGGTTTATGTCCTTGCTAACGATACCGATCCGGATAACGACACATTGAAGTTGGTTTCAGTCCAAGCGCAGTATGGGCAGTCGGTCATGAATGCAGATCAGAGCGTGACCTATACCCCTACCTCAGGGTTTGAAGGCAATGATGTGTTGACATATATCATTCAGGATAGCCAAGGCCTGCAAGACGCGGGGAAAGTTATAGTGACCGTTAAGTTGGTAAGAGATGTAAAGGTTGAAAATACTTCAGCAGGATCATTGGGTGGCATAGTGTTGATGCTTTTGATTTTGTTAGGAGCCATGCAACGTTATGGAAGAAACAGTGCTTTAGCACTAATTGCTGTGTTTAGTTTTAGTAGTCAAGCGGGTTGGTATGTTGATGTTCAAATGGGGTCAAGCCATGCAGATGAGCGTGATGCTGTTAAAGGTGATAACGTAATCTCTACTGACAACACCGGGCTCTATCGCTCTGTCGGGTTTGGATATACTTTTTCTGAGCAATGGTCTGGAACTATTCGTTATATTGATATGGGTGAAGGTAGCGCTACATTGCGTAGTGCTACTACTTCACCAGAAGACTATCACGCCAATGTCGCATCGATAGCACCACTCCTTGTTAAGGGCATGGGCTTCGACATCGGTTATAAGTTCTGGCAATACAATTCATGGTCCGCAAAACTGAGTTTGGGGGGCTTGTTCTGGGAAACCGATATTGAAAGTACGTATCAAGGCAGCAAGATAACGACGGAAGTGGATGGTTTTGATGGATATATTGGTGCAGAAGTTGGCTACAACTTCTCAGATAATTGGGAGATCGGTGTCCAAGGCGCTCGTTATTTTTTACATGAAAATGATGTTGATATAATTGCGCTACAACTTCGTTATTTTTTTGAGCCGTTAGCAGCGTATTAACTTATGGTTTGGTATTTTTCGATAATTTATATCCCAATTGCTCATGAAGCGGTATGGTAAATCACTGGAGATTAATGTCGTGATTGTGCTCTTTATTATGTAGGTCAATAGTCTATAACAAATCCTTAATTACCTTGAAGTCTTTTCTTCTTTAACATCTAGCGAAAGATAGTGTTTTGATAGAGTGTTAAACAGAACTTACGGTTCGATATTAGAAAAATAAGGTTCATTGAATGCTCGATGTGAACTTAACTTAAAAGAAGATGATTTACGCAATAGGGTTGTTGGTAGTGCTGCAAATGTCAGCGTGATACGTCGCTTTACTTTGAACCTAGTACGTTTACAGGCGAAGAAATATAGTGTTGGGGCTGAAGCCAAACCAAGCGTGTCAGAGCGACACAGTTCGTATTGAACCCTTATTGGGTTGAAAAGCGTTCCACGCTGGCTGTCGCCCTGATGCTGATAACTGCGACGATAAATTGATACCGAGCAAAACGATAATTTTATATCTGTTTTAATCCAATATTGATTGAATAATATCAAATGCTTTTTCTATTTTTTGGGTAGGAATAATGCCAAATCCAAATAAGAGGGCATTAGAATGATTGTTGATAGAAAAATGCGATGATGGGTAAACCGCTACATTTGATGAAGCAAATTTATTCATCATTTGTGTCGCGCATCCCGATACTTCAGCTGCTATATGCAATCCACCTTGGCTTGGAATACGTTGTAAGCAATCTATGTTGTCAATTAATTGAGTTAGCTTATTATACCTTTCGCTGTAGATTTTATTCATATTGAGTAAATGGTGAGAGAAATGACCGTCACGCATGAATTCGTCAAGTAGGATTTGAGACACTACAGATGTACTTCTTCCCAAGTGCCATAACATATTTGAAATTGGCTCTATTAAAGACTTTGGCGGAATCATATAGCCAATGCGTATGCCGGGAAATAGTATTTTAGAGAAACTGCCTATCATAACGACGCAGTCATTTTTGTCTTGTGACTTGAGAGCTTTCTTACTGGTATTGAGATAGTGATATTCCGAATCATAATCATCTTCGATAATGATTGCGTTATTAACTTCTGCCCATCTCAGCAGTTCTAACTTCCTGTCAGCTGAGTAGCTAAAGCCTAAAGGGAACTGATGACTAGGCGTTGTATAAATAATTTTGGCATTAGAAGGGATTGATTCAACGACAACACCTTGGTCGTCCATCGGCACGGAGCCTATTTGCGCGCCAAGTAATCGAGCTTGATTTCGAAAAACAGGATATCCTGGATCTTCCGTCGACACGAGATCCCCGGGAGAGAGTAATGTAAGGAGAGTCGTCATTATTGCCTGCTGGCACCCTTGAGTAATGATGATGTCTTCAGGGTCACAGATTACGCCTCTCGAGTGTCTCACATACTCGCAGATAGACTCTCGTAAACAAGCTAACCCTTGCAAATCACCGCCATGTGCAAACTCTGGAGTTAATGCATTGAGCCTACTCAGTCTTGAGTGTCGCCAAATATGCTTTGCTATTCTCTGATGATCAGGAACGCCTAAAGTGAAGTCATAGTCTAGATTCTTTGGTGCGATGATCTCTGGCTTCTTCGCTGCGTTAGTGCCAAACACCCCTAGTTGGTAGTGTTTTATTGGTCTCTTATCTTGATTCACCGTTTGTTCTAGAGCATTACTTACGTACGTGCCAGACCCTGCCTTTTTTACTATCCACCCCTCGAACTGAAGTCGCTCATACACCGAAATGACAGTGTTTCTTGCTATGCCTAACTTTTTCGACAGCATGCGAGTTGATGGTAATCTCTCATTTGATCGTAATCTGCCTTCTAATATCCCTTGGTATATCTCGGAGTAAAGTTGTTGGCTGGTGACTTTTCCAGTTTCGAAGTGTAGTGAAAATGGCATCGTTTTCTCTGTAGACGTTGAAAAGTGGTTCTAAAGCGTTGTGAGGATGTGGATCTGTATATACCAAGTATATCTACCTAGTATACCGTTATCGTGATATGGAGAAAGCGTAATTGAGTACACTATTTCCCCATTTTGGAAACGGATGTTACTTACATTCGTATCTAACCGGCCTACCTATCAACGGTGATCAGGTTTAGACCTGTTTATATCGCACTAAAAATTTGAAGACACAGTGTTATTCATCGAGGGTTAACGATTGGAGTTCTTCAAGTCAGGATTACTTTTATATAAAAAGTTAAAAGCCTTGGAATAAACTAGAAATTAATTATAAGTTAAAATTAAAAAATTGAGGGTTCAATGAAGTTAAACAATGCCTTGCTGGCCATTTTATCGCTCACTTCTTTCGTCACGTTTGCGAAAACGGAGTTAACGGTTAGCAGTCAATTAAAGAGCGTAGTTGATGAATGCGCTAAAGGATTAATCAACGAATACGACATTCCGGGGTTGGCTGTTGCAGTAACGATTGATGGTAAACGTTATTTTTATAATTACGGTTTGGCTGACGTAAGTAAGGGGAGTTTAGTCACCAACGACACAATTTTTGAACTCGGCTCTATCAGTAAAACTTTTGCTGCTACTTTGACTGGGTACGCCCAAGAAAAAGGTAAGCTAGACATGGATGACAAGGTCAAAGATTATATTCCAGAATTAGAGAATAGTGCTCTGGGTAATACCAAGCTAGTTAATGTCGCCACCTACACTGCAGGTGGTCTACCATTGCAATTCCCTAGCGAAGTAACGAACGACGCTGAAATGATGCAGTACTACAAAACGTGGAAACCGGAGTACGAAGCCGGTACTAAGAGGAAGTACTCAAACCCTAGTATTGGTCTATTTGGCTACATCGGTGCCTTGAGTATGAAGTCAGACTATACGGAAATGATGGAAACCGTCATCCTGCCTGAGCTCGGTATGACCAATACCTTTGTCGATGTACCAAAGGATAAGCTTAACAACTATGCTTTTGGTTATAGTTCTGAGGGAAAACCCGTTAGAGTTAATCCAGGTATTCTTGATGCACAAGCCTATGGTATTAAATCAACAAGCTTAGATATGCTTCAATATATCGAAGCAAATATGGGTCAAGCGCAACTTAATACTGATATAGAAAATGCGCTAGAGAGAACTCATACTAAGTATTTTGATACCGACACGTTTACACAAGCCGTAGGATGGGAGGGTTATGATTACCCCGTTTCACTTTCGCAATTATTGAAGGGTAACTCCAGCGATGTAATTCTCAAAGCTAAACCGGTTCAAGCAAGTGTATCTGGTACTCTCGGTCGTGACGTTTGGTATAACAAAACGGGCTCAACAGGTGGCTTTGGGGCATATGTCGCGTATGTACCCTCTGAAAAAATAGGCATAGTGATTCTGGCGAATAAAAACTACCCTAATGCAGAAAGAGTAGAGGCTGCTTACCATATTATTAGCTCAGTGGTGAAGTAAATTTTAGTGGTAATAGGCACTACGTAATTATTAGAGCTTATTTAGATACATACTATCTGCAGTGTTTTATTCGATAGTATTTATAGGAGTATTCATGAAAACTAAGCATTGGTCTAAGGTGACTTTGCTACATGAAGCTGTTACGAACCCAAATATAACGATTAAAGGTAAACATAGTTATTACAGTGATTGTTGGGACGCCGGTTTTGAGGAGTCTGTTGTAAGATATCTACAAGGCGATGAGTTCAGCCGAGATTGGGAACCAAAATGGAAGATTGATAAGTTACATATAGGTGACTTTGTCTGTATTGCAGCGGAAGTTGTGATTGTTATGGGGGGAAACAGTACACATAGAGCTGATTGGTTCTCCTTGTACCCATTTATGGACTTTATTGAAGAAGCGTACGTCGGGAAAGGAGATACTCATATTGGCGATGGCGCCTGGCTCGGTATGCGATCCATGATAATGCCGGGTGTGACTATCGGAGAAGGAGCAATCGTTGCGGCAAACAGTGTGGTGACGAAAGATGTTGAGCCTTACAGCATGGTTGCGGGGTCACCAGCTAAGCATGTCAAATATCGCTTTTCTCGAGAGACGATAGACGAACTGCTTGCTCTTAGGATATATGATTGGCCTGATAAGAAAATCGACAGCCTGAAGAGATTTTTATGTTCAGACGATTTAGAAGGGCTGAGAAAGGCAAGCGCTGAATATGATAGAAACCATTCAGCATCATGACAACGTCACCATTTAAAAGGTCAGAAAGAGGCCATTGTTGGGCCTCTTTGTATTAAATATCTAGCCAATACAATGAGTAATCATTTTATTCTTTTATTGATTTTTTATGTGAATATGATAACGGCGCGTACCACTTGCGTTCAAGAACAAGAGGACAACGTGCTTGGTAAAGGGGAAACCGATGGAATATCGGGAAACTATAATTATTAAGAGCCGCATGTAGCGGCTCTTTTTGATCCTGAAATTGGTTAGTGGCGACAGACTACGAAGCGCTCAGAGGGTTACGAGGACTCGCTTCAGATAAATGAAGAAAGAGCGAATCGAAGTGGATGTTGTTACCTATTTGACTGCTCATACCGTTGCCATTCCGCTGTTAACTCTGCTTTTTCTTTTCTCGCTGCAATCAGCATTTCTATATTTACGTCAGTGTTTGGGTGCCTTTGAATGTATCGCTCGTAATCAACCGGAACACCATTGATGTGCAGTTCAAGATGTAAATGCGGCCCTGTTGTTCTTCCTGTGTTACCCGTTTTCCCTATCACTTGTCCTCGGCTGATCTTCTCACCAACATGGACGTTGCGCTGAGATAAGTGTAGATAGCGTGATACAGAGCCATTTGTGTGGCGGATATTAATGTAGTTGCCGGCAAAACGGTTGTAGCGGGACTTTAAAACGATGCCATCAGCAATACTACGAATCGGTGTACCTACAGGTGTGGCATAATCAGTGCCTAAGTGCGGAGTCGTTATATTGGTCACTGGATGTGTTCGCTTTAAGTCATAGTCAGAGCTCACTCTGTAGTTTTTATCAAAGGGTGAAGAAAACATGAACTGATTATTTATCGACACACCATGCTCATCAAATACGTTGCCGTGACCATCATTGATAATAAATAAATCAGTTTTACTGCCTAAATAGTAAAAAGAACTAATGTAAGTTTCATTTTTACTATTTAATTTAGTTCTTAAGATAAAGTTATCACCTCTTTTAATAGAGTCAATAATATTAAACTTGCTTTTGATCAGTGCTAATAGCAAGTTGATCTCTTTTTGACTCACTCCTGATTTTAATAATGAAGCGACAAAAGAGTATTCAACCACACCGATAGTGATTTTTTGCCTACGAGTATTCTTTTTAATTGGTGGCTGCACATTCTCACTTTCGAATTCTAAAGGCTTGATGGTAGGTAGCCTATCCACAGGAGTGAGGAAGTAGTGAGAAAGCGATACGCTAATCAATATGATTAACGCAGTAGTGATAAGGGCTACGGTAGGAGCTTGCACACTCCTTTTTATTATTAAAATAGTCATTAGTTTTGTTGATTTATCAATACTGACAGTTGTGCGTAGAGTATAATATTTTAAATAAAAACTAGCATTAAAGCATGAGTAATTCCTCTGTTTTAACTAAGTTAATAATTATAGGATGTGATAATAATTTTAATAATTCAGTCAAAGTGACGGTTGGCTTGGTGTTTATGCCTATTTTGTTGGTGTTAATGTCACGTTGAGAAAATATTTTTCAATAATATAATCTCGGGAAAATATATTTTGCCAAATTACTATGTTCGCTAAAAATACGCTGAAATTAACATTAGGTCTTACGCTTACATCTCTTTTATTGAGTGCATGTGGTGGTGGTGATGGAGGAGACAACACACCTCCAGCTAGAAGCAAAGGAAGCATTTCCGGTATGGTGTTTGACGCCCCAGTCAATGGCGCCAAGATTGAGGTTTTCGAGTTCAAAAATGGAAACTTAGGTCGGAAGTTGGCTAACACGACGTCTGATGCCTTCGGAAACTATCTGCTAGAGTTTGAATCGTCGTCAATGCCTCTTTTTGTTGTTGCAAAAGAGGGGAGTTATACCGATCCGTTTACAAATGAAACGGTATCTGTGAGTAATGCGAAGACACTTAAATTTGAAGGTGTTGTGAACTTTAAAGAGGGGAGTGAGCAAAAGTTAATGCTTACTCCGCTGTCGAACTTGGCAGCAGGCTTGGCAAAGTACAAAATTTCTCAGGGGGCCACAGATGAAAGTGCCTTTTCAACTGCTTTGGATAGTATCAATAGCATGTATGGCTTTGACGTAAATGAGACCAAACCTATTGATATTACCAAAGGTGGGCAAAGCAGCTTTGCTAGTGTAGGGCATCAATACGGCGCTTTATTAACAGCATACTCGTCTTACTCTTACGATCTTATTAAAAAATACGGCAACAGCGATAACGTCTACACTTCGATGCACTTCGCTGACATCCAATATCGGGATGTTATTGCAGATGGTGTTCTTGATGGTCTTGAAGTGAGCCAGACTTCCGGAGCAGTGACTCCCCTCAGCTTTGGACAGAAAAAGATAAACAGCGACGTTTATACACGTGACTTATCTCAACATGTTTTGATCGTGGTAAACGACCCAAGTATCAATATTTCTGGTACTGATGCTGCCGACTATGTCGACTTTAGTAAGAAGCTTAATGACTTAGGTACATATGGCAGTACAGATGGCGTCATTCCACCGCGAGATGGGACGGAGATCGATACCACAGCGCCTATCGTGACACGCATTGACCGTGATGTACTTGCTGGCACCGATAAAGTTGATCTAAAAATTGTTGATGACATCGGTGTAGAAGACGTATCCGCCTTTATTCAGTATCAGATTAATGGCTCTTGGTCTGGTGAATTTCAATGTAACGACATACAAGATTTTGGAAGCACATTCTGTTCGGTTGAATTTGATGATTTTGAAGTTGGCCTTCGAGAGACCAACGTTAAAGTTAACGTTAATACCAAAGAGATCGATAGTGTAGATATGAACCCTGCCACAGGGCTCTCAAACGTAACAGCAGCACGGTTAGTCTTATATACAGCGGATGTACTGGGTAATGAGTTAATTCCAGGCAGCCATTCGGGTCTTCATATCAACTTTGAATGGGATAACGATGCGCCTGTTATCGATATTACATCGGCGAGTGCAATTAATAACCAACTTAAAGAATACGTTCTGAAAGGGGTTGTAAAAGAAAGCTCGCAAGAGATTAGTTCGGTCAGTATTTCATTTAAAGATGGCTTACATGAGGGCGTCACATGTTCTCCTGTCACTGTAGAGTCTGGAAATGCTTGTGAGTTTAGTAAGGCTTACCCAACTGATGAATTCCTATCTACGACGGTCTTTGAGGTTCGAGCGAGGGATAGCAAAGGCAATACGGGCTCTGCGCAGCATGCAGTAAGTCGTGACGATCAAGCGCCAGCACAGACGATAACCTATCCTGAAGGTACGTCAATGACGTACGTAAATGTGGGTTTAGATGGTGAACGAACCACTTACGATGGTATCTACTCTCAAGATACGTACACCCCAGACAATGTTCAAGCAAGCCGCGATTTCCTGAAGATTGATTATGCGTACGCAAGTTTAGGGATTCAGAACTCATTAAAAGGGATAGATTTTAGTAACTTCAACGCTAATTTATTGAAAGAGAATAAAATCCCTTATGTTCGTGTGAAAGTTTCAGACGTAAACACCGATACGGTTTTAGGCTCCAACGCTAATAAGCTTAAGCTCGTCGTCAAGTACTTCGTAAGCCAAAACAACGATAACAACTACTCACTTCAGCAAGTTATTGACACAACCGCATCCGATGACGATTACATCGCAAAAATTCCGCACGAAACGCTGTTAGATAGCAATGGGCGAGTAGAGGATGTCATCTATTACATTCCTTTTGTAAGAGATATTTTGGGTGACAGCTTTAAATCGGTATCAGAAAACAGTAGTCAAAAGTTAGTCATTCAAACCGTCGATGAGTCTGATAACGAAAGCACTCCAAGAGAAGTATATTTTAGAAGTAGCTTTGACCTACCAACCATAAAAGTGGTGACACCATTTATTGGTGCGCGAGCTCAACTTGAAGGGTTGAGCCCAAGTGGTGAATTCACTTCACTTGCAAGTTGTACCACTATCCAGCAACTGGAAAGTGACCAGTCTATGGCTCTTGACGTAGCGAGCTGTGAAACCACAACTGACGTAGTGAATTATGATTTCATGCGTGTTCGTTTAATTGGTATCGAAGGTAGTGAGCCATACTATTACCAATGGAAAAGAGATCCAGGGACCAAGAAAGTAACGGTTGACTTAAACAAGGCCAATATTGGTGTGTATTTTAAGCTCAAAGGTTCTCAAACTTACTATATTACTGAACTATCGACATATCAGACTGGTTTGTTTGATTTCCAGTGGGATCAAGTGACAGCGGGAGAGAAAACTTCAGAACGTGCGATTCAAATTCTTGATGAGGTGCGCTACGCGTTATCAGGTACGAATAACAACTCATTCTTTGGGTTTGATCCAACGGTTGTGTCTTATGCAACCAATGAAATGCTTACGACTAAAGCGATTCCAGACAAGCCATCAAATGACTATCTACACCGATTCCTTGTTGAAGCAATTGATAGTATTGCCGAGAGAATGCCAAGAAATAACTCATTAGATTTTGCATCTGCTATTTACGATGATTTTAGCTACGATGGAAAAGCAAATGGTATAGGGGCCGGAGGAAGTCAAGTTACGCTCGATTCTTACACGTTTGGCGCTGAAACTTACCGAAAAGATCTGGCGCAATCCTATTATGAAATCATGGCGAGCAAATACGGTATTGAGACCAATATCGCGCAGCTCTATGCTGATGATATTTCGATGGCTAATCCTGACTTAAATGGTAAGAACATTTTTGATACAGAGGGTAGCAGTATCGATACCTTGCCGCCGCAGCCAAAATTAACCATTGAAAGCGGTAGAGAGACGATGGTTGGTAATAGGCTTTATATCGCTGGCGAGGTTGTTTCTAAAATTGTCCTAGACGATCCTTCTGGTATTGTAGGAACCGACGCTTACGGTCCGAAGTTTAGCACGATGTGGTATCAAGCTAATGAGCCAAATATTGAAATACCACTGGACATCAACATCGTAGAAAACTCAGACAGCAGCAATGCTTATCGAAAAGAGTACTTCTTCACCCTTAACTCCCAGTCTAGTGAACTAAAAGATATTATAGAGTTTGCCGTGGAGACCAGTGCTATGGACCCACATGGCAATGCGTATGGTTACAATGGTAAATCTCCGTTTATAGAATCGGTGTTTATTGATAACGACTTCCCTAAGGCCAGTTACCTTCCACCGAATGATGTCGATGGTAAACCTGTAGAAAACGGTATTTATTTAAATGCGAACAATACTCATGAATTAACCTTCAAGGTTGAGGATATTGTTGGTGATAAGCTTGCCTCGAGGGGCCTTGTTTTCTATCAGCAAACCGGTGAAAAAGTAACATATACACCAGAAAACTTTGCAAGTAACTCGAAAGACGCGTTTAAAGTCAAACTATGTACGGGCGAGATTTGTTCAAATCAAGGCTCTACGATTTATCCTGGTGATGGAGATTGGTTAGTTGTTGCAGCAGCAGAGGACAACTTAGGTAACTCCGTTTCAGAGTTAACTAGCACCGCTCCGAGATTCAATATTCGTATCGACTCTGAAGCCCCTATTGTAAAAAGTGAGCAGGTTCAAAGCCGTTTAGGTGGTAATAACCAATGGACACCTGTCATTGATTGGGGGACGTTAAGCTCTGGCAATAACGTAAAAATAGATTTGCGCCGCGGATCTGGTCAGGCTCTGACATTAGAAAGCTGTGACCCTCTAACAGAGGCGTGTGACGTACCATACCTAGTTGGTGAACAGCCTGACGTCAAAGTCCAACTGGTTTCAAAAGCATTTGATTACGATGAATGGAATGAATTTTACGTCACTGCGACGGACAACGCTTACCCTGCCAATGTTAGTACAACAGGGAAATTTACCTTCCAAGTCGATAACAAAGGCCCTGAAATCATCCTAAATACGCCTTGGGTTGAAGACACATTGTCCAAAGAGAACTATGTTATAGGGCGTGAGTTCAACGTGCGATTTAAATCCGTAATAGACGATTCAGACCTTGAGCAAGTCTCGCTGTATCAAAGTGGTAAAGATTCGCCAATTAAGACAATTGTGCCAACGGATTCATCTAAAGAGTTTGTCATGTCTCTTATCAAGAGTGACACAGATAAAATAGACATTTCTGAAGATGAAAAAACAACGTCATTGTATGTAAAAGCAACCGATATTTATGGTTTTGAGTCTAGTTCTAACGCGCACAAGGTTATTCTTGATCGTGATGGACCAACATTAGGATTAAGTGGTTTCAATGCGAATGACTACTACTTAGGTAACTATGTCTTTGACCTAACGGCGCTAGACCTAAATGCTAACGGTGATGTTTCAATTAATGGCGTAAATAGAGAAAGCCTAGAGTATTGGACGTTTAGCGATCTGGAACCATTACCTGGCTCTCCTGGTACAAAAATCAATGAGGATCTCAAAGTGAGCCTTGGTGATTTAGGTACGGGTACACACAAGATTCGTTTAAAAGGGTCTGATGTTCGTGGCAACACAACCTTAACCAGTGATGAGCAAGATTTTACCGTCAAAGTGTACAACTCAATCCCGCAGGTGACGCTGGCGATGAGTTACACGGATGGAACGCCAATTACAAACAACACCATCTATCAAGATGGGAATATCGTACTTACGCTTGATATTGTTGATGATAGTGGCGTTGATCGAATTGACTCAACGTATAGATTCTCTGGAGAGCAAAACGGGACTAACTTTACGTTCTCAGAAACCGCAGATGGCACTTGGACTGCAACGTTGCTTTCTACACAAATTGCCAAAGATGGTAATTATGAACTTGATATCAAAGTTTATAACAAAGTTCGTTACCTTGATGAAAAAGACCGAAAGGTTGGAAAAGTAAACCAAACCTTTAGCGTACAGCGTGAAGGCGTGGTTCTAACAGTTGAAAGCCCGCTGGACTTCCAAAATTACTTATCTGATGGTGTTCTTGATGTCACCTTTACTACATTGAGTGCGGTCAAAGCCAAAACGTTAGAGTGTTGGGTTCGTGAAGAATACAACTCTCTAGATGCGCCACCAACTAATGAGCAACCAACTTCTGGTGTTATCAACGTATCGCAAGAACCTTACAGTTGTAGTGTCAATGTTGGGCAAAACATGACCAAAGCACCTGTCACTTTGATCACTAAAACCTTGGGTACAAATGGGCGTGAAACGATCAACAAGTTCAATTTCTCGATGGTGGATATTGATGCACCGACAGTCGTGGATGGTAACTCATACAGTTTTAAAGGAAGTGATGTTTGGTTTGATGAAGCTTTGAAGAAGAAGATGCTCACATTTGAGCTCTCTTTTAATGATGCTTTATCAGGCGTGAATACCGAAAGTTCAGATGAATATCCAAAGTTGGTTCGTAATCTTGGCAACAAAGCTTATACACCAACGACTTGTGCCAAAGGTGTTGGAAATATCAAGTGTACGTATTCTGAATCCTATGCCGATATTATTGATGGCCTGAGTACAACTCAAGAATACAAAATCAAGAACTTATCTGATTTAGCAGGAAACTTGACGCCAGAGCACGATCTACTGCTTGAATTACCTAAAGGTTCGGTAGTCGTCGAAATTACTGATCCGGTTGGAAACACAACCATTAATGGTCAGCAGCTTGTCGCCAAATTCAGAATTAAGCTGTATGAAAACTCTAGACTAGACAATGTGATGGCCAGATTTGGAACGGAATCCTACAACTATAAAGATAACCCGGAGAAGTTTGCACAATTAGAGGTGTGTGCAGATGACCCAACCTACAAGTGTTCAACATTTACGAGTGAACTTCCTAGCGATGCGGATGGAAAAACGATCAGGACAACGATTATCGCAACGGATGTGTGGTCGAGAGTCGGTGAAGCGACCGTTGATATTAAAGTTGACAATACATCTCCAAGTGTTGGCGATGAGATTATCGTAACTGAATCGCCAACAAATCCAGATAACGTTCGTTTTCGTTTCGACATAACGGACACTGGTAGCAGCCTGGCAAAAGTAAACTATTCGGTTTTAAACCCAAGCTATCAAGAAGAAAGAGTAGAGGATGGGAACGGTTCATCTACGTACTTTGAACTATCAAAATCTCAGTTAGAGGGGCGTGGTTCAATCACGGTTGATATCAAAGCGACAGATAGCGTCGGACTGTATTCTGATATCAGAAAAGTCATTGATATTAGTGTTCCTAAAGTCACGATTGATTTCGATGGAATTACGAGTTTGCAGGGTGGGAAACTGTTTTTAACCAAGGCGAGCCAGCCATTCACGGTATCTACGGTGGAAGGAGAAAGAGTGAAAGCTTCACAGTATTCTGTGGAGCTTATTCCAAGCCTCGGTGATTCCTTGCGTTACTCAGGTGATGTTATCTCATCTAGTGGTAATGGAATGATGAACTTTGCCGTCGATAACCAAGGGTCATATACCCTTAAAGTGACAGTGACGGACTCAGTTGGAAGAGAGAATACAAGCTTTGAATTACTAGGCAAAAGTTATGATGGAAAGGTTATAGAATCTATTGTTGATTATGACGCTCCAAGTATTTCGGGCTTAAGTGCTAATCAAACCTCTAAGGTGCCGACAAACGATAAGTATCAACTAGAAATTAGTGCATACATTACAGATAAAAATTTAAATCTCGTCACGTCAAAAGCGGTGAGTGGTGGCAGCACTGTGGCTCCTCAAGCGATTACTGAGCCAACAACCGAAGCGGGGCCTTATGTCATAAGCTACTTGTTACCGAAAGGCGATCATACGATCACGGTAGCAGCAACAGACAAAGTGGATAATAAGAACGAGAGTTCTATTGACGCACATGTGGAAGCTGCAACCGTTCCCGGGCTAAGTATATCTACTGCTTCAAGCGCCCCTCTTTTTGGAGGTGAAGAGATTACACTTACGTTTAACTTTACAGAAAAAGTTACTAACTTTGATATCTCAGATGTCCACCTTGTCGCTAGTGATAACGGTGCAACAGGAACGTTAAAGCAAGATACGTGGTCCACTTCAGACAACGTTACGTGGACGGTTAATTACATCAGTCCAGAAAAGCAAGATAAAAACATAACAATACAGGTAGAGGATGATAGCTACCAAAGTATCAACACCATTCCTGGAAAAGGAAGCAGTTTAAGTATCGCGGTTGAAGGAACCTTACCAAAACTGACCAATGTGACATTTAACCCCGAGCATCAGAGCGTGGGGCAAAGCGTGAGTGTCTCGCTTGAGTTTGATAAAGAGCTCCAAGAGGCGACCGCTACGCTTGGCGGCAATCGCATTAGTTCTCTGTCAGCAACGGCAGATAAAAAGGTCTGGGTTGGTGATGTACAAGTTCCGAGCACCGCGCTGTTAAGTGTCGACTTGGTTGTTAGTCAGTTTAAAGATTTGACTGGCAACATAGGTGAGGATAACACCGCTCACGAATTGCCGATCACACCAACCTTAGCTATTACGCCAGTGGGTAATGTGGATGAAGCGCATGCCGCCACGCTACAATTTGAAGGTACGTCGACACGTTTTGATGGTCAGTCCCTGCGTCTTGAAGTGAAAGCCCAAGGCGGCGCGACGGTATTGAAAAGCAGCAGCGCAACGGTACAAGCCGGTGGCACTTGGACTAGTGACGCAATGGACATGAGTCACCAAACCAATGGCACTTACATCGTGATGGTGACGGGGACGAACTCAGCGGGCATTGAAGTGAGTGAAAGCCAGAGCTTTACACTGGCGCAGTCTCTGCCAATGCTGACTAACGTGACGTTTACGCCTGAGCACCAAGCCATCGGCCAAAGCGTGACGGTAACGCTGGAATTCGATAAAGATCTGCAATCCGCCGCGGCGGAGTTAGGTGGCACGACGATCACCTCGTTAGTGGCAACCGCGGACCCAAGTGTTTGGACTGGTGATGTAGTGGTACCAGACTCGTCAGAGCTGAATGTGGCGTTACTAGTTCGTGACTACCAAGACTTATCAGGAAACACCGGTAGCCAGAACACGGTTTACTCCATGCCGATCACGCCGACCTTAGCCATCACGCCAGTGGGAAATGTGGATGAAACGCATGCCGCCACGCTACAATTTGAAGGTACGTCGACACGTTTTGACGGTCAGTCCCTGCGTCTTGAAGTAAAGGCCCAAGGCAGCGCGACGGTATTGAAAAGCAGCAGTGCGACGGTACAAGCCGGTGGCAATTGGACCAGTGACGCGATTGATATGAGTCACCAAACCAACGGCACTTATACCGTGATGGTGACGGGGACGAACTCAGCCGGCATTGAAGTGAGTGAAAGCCAGAGCTTTACACTGGCGCAGTCTCTGCCAACGCTGACTTACGTGACGTTTACGCCTGAGCACCAAGCCATCGGCCAAAGCGTGACGGTAACGCTAGAATTCGATAAAGATCTGCAATCCGCAGCGGCGGAGTTAGGTGGTACAACGATCACTTCATTAATGGCAACCGCGGACCCAAGTATTTGGACTGGTGATGTGGTGGTACCAAGCACGTCAGAGCTCAATGTGGCGTTGCTTGTTCGTGACTACCAAGATTTATCAGGGAATACCGGTAGTCAGAACACGGCTTACTCCATGCCGATCACGCCAACCTTAGCCATCACGCCAGTGGGTAATGTGGATGAAACGCATGCCGCCACGCTACAATTCGAAGGTACGTCGACACGTTTTGACGGTCAGTCCCTGCGTCTTGAAGTGAAAGCCCAAGGCGGCGCGACGGTATTGAAAAGCAGCAGCGCAACGGTACAAGCCGGTGGCACTTGGATCAGTGACGCAATGGACATGAGTCACCAAATCAATGGCACTTATACTGTGATGGTGACGGGGACGAACTCAGCGGGCATTGAAGTGAGTGAAAGCCAGAGTTTTACATTGGCGCAGTCTTTGCCAACGCTGACTAACGTGACGTTTACGCCTGAGCACCAAGCCATCGGCCAAAGCGTGACGGTAACGCTAGAATTCGATAAAGATCTGCAATCCGCCGCAGCGGAGTTAGGTGGCACGACGATCACCTCATTAATGGCAACCGCGGACCCAAGTGTTTGGACTGGTGATGTGATGGTACCAAGCACGTCGGATCTCAAATTGGGGTTGCTTGTTCGTGACTACCAAGACTTCTCAGGGAATACCGGAAGTCAGAACACGGCTTACTCCATGCCGATCACGCCGACCTTAGCCATCACGCCAGTGGGCAGTGTGGATGAAACGCTTGCCGCCACGCTACAATTCGAAGGCACGTCGACACGTTTTGACGGTCTGTCCTTGCGTCTTGAAGTGAAAGCACAAGGCAGCGCGACGGTATTGAAAAGCAGCAGTGCGACGGTACAAGCTGGTGGCACTTGGACCAGTGACGCGATGGATATGAGTCACCAAACCAACGGCACTTATACCGTGATTGTGACAGGGACGAACTCAGCCGGCATTGAAGTAAGTGAAAGTCAGAGCTTTACACTCGAGCAGTCTCTGCCAACGCTGACTAACGTGACGTTTACGCCTGAGCACCAAGCCATCGGCCAAAGCGTGACGGTAACGCTGGAATTCGATAAAAATCTGCAATCCGCCGCAGCAGAGTTAGGTGGTACGACGATCACTTCATTAGTGGCAACCGCGGACCCAAGTGTTTGGACTGGTGATGTGGTGGTACCAAACACGTCAGAGCTCAATGTGGCGTTGCTTGTTCGTGACTACCAAGACTTATCAGGAAATACCGGTGGCCAGAACACGGCTTACTCCATGCCAATTACACCGACAATACACCTAGACGTTATCAACGATGTTACTGGAGTGGAAAGCGTGACAGTAAGTGGTAGCAGTGAACGATTTGAAGATGGTGAGTTCATAGATATCAAAGCAGTCGACGCTGATGGTACAGAAGCCACAGGCATGGCTACCGTGCTTTCAGACTCATGGACAACTGATTTAGATCTTTCAGGACTGAAGGAGGGGGTAGTGACGATTTATGTAAATGGTACCAACAAGCTTTCCGCCTCTGCTGAAGAGGCTCAAGCAACATTTAACTATGATCGTTTCGCAAGTACAGCCTCCTTAGGTGCTGTTTACAACCGATATTTTAGTGAGAACAAAACTTTAAAAAATGCGGCATAAATAAAGCGAGCGTTTAGCTCGCTTTATTTCTTTGGGACTTTTTGTGATATTTATCAAAATAATTGCCTTTATTGATAAGTTACTCGAATTAATGAATCGTCTTAATACAAGGCTGAATAACTATAATAACTAGGCCAATGTTGCTTTTAGGTGTGTATGACGTGATTGTGATGGTCGCTCGGCAGGTGCTGTGGTGAATGTGTCGCGTTGAAAATCTTTTTAAATATTATATATTTACGCTCGTTTCTATACTCTGAGTATAGTGTTCTGCATGAGGTCGATGGGTAATACCTCGCCTCTTTAACTCGCGATGAAGCAAATTTAATCCTAGCAAGCTTCAGAGCAGTTACTTTTGTGAGTGCGTAATGCGCTCACCTTTTTATTTAAACTTCCTCAGTAACAGTCAATTTGTTGTTTGTTGCTGAGGAGGGCACCTCATAAACTTCTGAATTTCCTCGTGCTTACCTGAAGCGCACGTGACTACAATTTTTGTTAACTTCAGTCCATAAATTAAATTTTTTTAGATAGTAAGATTTTACCATTTTGACAGAGTGGGTGATGTTACTGGCTTTTATTGTGGTCAAATCGCATGTTTTAATAGTAAAAATCACCATTTTTTTGGTGTTTTTGATTTCGGGCGATTTTTCTATCTCGTTGAAAATAAATGGCTAAGTAAGTAGGATACGCAGACCAAATCGTACTTGTAAGCCTTATCAGCTTAATTGTCACCGCAGCCATATTTACGATGTTGGTTGTGGAGAATTCAAATGCATTTAGTTTGCAAATTTATACCTAGCTCGAAGCTATCCTCCAACGAGCTATCTTATGTTCTTACACCGGACGAGTGTATAGGGCAGCTTTCGCGTTTGCGAAATTCAGATGACATCCTTAGAAACCTCCCTAAAGAATTGGCGCAAAAGATTTCCATCTCTGCCAAAAAAACGACCAGCGCATTACTAGCTGCTATAAGAATCGAATTGGGAAAAGGCAATTGGGTGTCATTATCTACCGTTGCACGTCGGTCGCCATTGACGGACTCTCAGCTGCAAAGCTTCCCTAGACTTAAATCACTCGTTGACTCTGTACCTGCTTCGAATGAAAGCAAAGTTTTTAAAGCGGGTTACAAGCAGGTTACTGACGATGTTGCTCTAGTTCGCAGTTACACGCATGTACCTTCTGAGCCAAGCCCAGACCAAAAAATTGTTGTCGAGTTTGCAGGGCAGTGGTCTAGCAACGCGGCATGTTTGATGTTGGGAAAAACGGAAACTCAAAAAGAAAAAGTGACTGTAGGCAAGGCTGATACAGAAAACAAACACCGCAGCCTCGCGACATTTAAAGATCTCGAAGCTGAGGGCAAAACGCTCTATATCAAAATCCCTTGCACTGACCAGCCTCAGCCAATTTTGCTTAAACTCGCCGAAGACCTGCAACCCGTTGATAAAGAAACTCAGATGGATGAGTGGGATAACGTGTTGGTGCCTGTGAGACCATTGGCTTACTTAGATGGCAGCAAAGACAAAGCAAAAGCTTCTGACCTCCGCGGTGGTTTCCTTTATGTGTTTTGGAAAGGGAAGCTTTGGCGAGAGATGGCCATAAACGAGAAAGGTTATTACCAAGATGTTGACGTCGAGTATTACCGTACCCTAGAGCAAGAAGAAAATAAAAAAGACACACCTCAGGTAATACAAAGAAGCGCAAGCGGTTTTGCCATGGCGCATTTTTGGGCACCTTACAAAATATCGGGTGAAGTCCAACAGGGAGAAAATGGACTCAAGATCATTTTCTCACCAAAGCAAAAGCGCTTTGCTCAAATTGAAGCATTAGAATCGGATGCTGCTTTGCTAGAGAAATCCAGTACGCCATTAGATGAATTAAGCAGTTACAGTGACGCGCAGTCATTCAGTGCACAAGAATTCACCTCCGATGTAGACAGCGCAGCGATCCACAAAGTTACCGAAGACGATATGCCTTGGCTGAGTGACCAACAAGCCATCGTTCGCAGCTATGACCAGAGCAACACCGTGATTGCTTATGTGGATGGAAAAAACAGTGGTTTTCAATTGTCAGTTGAAACCGGGCTGATCGATTTTAATACTCCTGTCATTCATTATGCGGTGATATCTGATAGTGAAAGTGATTGGGTACTGAGTGAAGCGCTGCAATATGACCAAGAAAACCCACATTTTGCGACGGCGCAGCTCGGTGGTTTTCCCCCAAAAGGAAAATTCACTTTACAGATCACCTCTCCAGGTCATACCCATCACTCGGAACTGGTTTTTCAAGACTTAACTCTTGAGCAAATACAGAATTGGTCGACTCCGACTCAAATGGCGGAAAGGGTAGAGCCCGAGCCAGAACGCAGCGAACAAGAGCTGAATGCAGAAGAGAATCTCAGTCAATATATGTCGCTGTGGAAACAAGAATTAGGAATGTAAGTTATGAATAAAAAAGTCGTTTTTGGCTTGACCGCATTAGCTATTGTGGGCGTTGGGGTAGGCAGTGCCTTTAGCCCACAAGTTCAGCAATGGTTAAAAGAAAGATCCATTGCTCAGATGGAAAAAGAGCGTTACAACCACGCTTTAGAACGCTTAATGCCAACAGTACACTTCAAAGATGGAGCGACATCAAAAGAGGCCACATGGCTATTGGATATTGCAGATCCACGCACTGCGCCGTTGGCTCAGTGGGCCAACCCCGGAGATAAGCCGCAAATCATTACTCAGATTTATCGTGCTGAAAACCGCAAACAAGCTGGTTTATACACCATGAATTTAGACGGCAGCAACCTACAAACCTTGTTGACCCCAGAAGAAGTTGGCAGCCTAGTTGGGTTTACCAAAAACTTACGCCCGCAGCGCTCACCAAATGGCCGCTTCTTATTTTTTAACATGGGGTTATTCGCCTCGTTAAAAGGTTGCGCCGTTGCAGATCTTAAAACCCGCCAAATTGAACGCTTTGGCGGCGGTTGTAACTTTGGTGGCTGGCTGCCTGACAGCAGTAAAGCTTACATGTCGCAACTTGGCAAAGCGTATGAATTTGATACCAACAGCATGGTTATGAGTGAGCTGCCGCTGGCTTTACCTAACCCGGATTCTCCTGAGCTTAGAAAGAAATGGCTTGAAGGCAATTGGGGGGATCTTGCCTATGACAAAATTAAAAGAGTAAGGCTGTTAAATGATGGGAAGGAACTTCTGGTTAAGACAAGGACCTCACGTAGCAAAAAAGTTTTGGGTAAAGCCGATAAGGAAACCAATCTTATCTATCGAGTTGGCGATTGGCAACATTACAAGGAGGAGCGTTTTTACCCTAAGGGATGTTATCTAGCCGAAGAGCGGAGAAAGTACAATGCCGTTGCAGATTATATCTACTGGCGGGAGGACGGCGGTGCGTTTACTTGCAACACCAAGAATGGCTATCGTTCATTTAATACTCGAGCAACCGACAAAGCCTTACCTTTGGCTAGTAAAGACAGCCGCTACACGTTGCAACTCGGTGTTTTAAGTGGCAAGGATGCGCCTACCCCGAGATTGTATAGAGCGCGTCAGGCAGATGAGAGCTCGCCGATTGATGTACTCGCTTACCAGTATAAACCGCCTGTGGAAGGCGATAGTGTTAATGGCTTCTCACTTTATGTTCCAGCGAGTTTGCAGCCTAATTTTTCTGACTATGATTTACGTCAGGAATTCCCTGCCTTACCAGACCACGCTCAATACAAACAAGCTTTCGCCCGTTATCAGGAAGCACAGCAAGAAAAGTGTAAAGAAATAGATTACGGAAAGTGGACATCACTTGAAATCCGACGTTGCAAGCGTACATGCCAAATTGAAAGACAAGGCGATCATTTTGTGACGTCACACTGTTACTCAAATAAAGCTAAATAAGGAGTAAACTACATGACGAAATCAAATCTTAAAGTCAGTGGTGTTTACCTCCTAGGGCAACTTTTTGATGACAAGGGACTGGTACCAAATAGTCGATATTTTCCATTACGTAATGTATGTTTCGCGCACAAAGACGACCGTGAAACTAGGACTGTCAGCTATGATGGCGAAGGGCACCAGACTCAAACGCCACCGAAAGCGGCGTTATTGTACAGTGATGCACTCGGGAAAATTACCTATTTTAACGCACCTGAATCATTAGATTTAGGGCAAGATTTGCCACTGCAAGGTAATCCTGCATCTGCGACAACGTTTGCCTCTGGTCACTCTCGTTTACTATTTTTTCCGCCTTATTTAGCGCCAATTCATCTTATGAGTGAAGAGGGCAAAGACGGTAAATGGCTGGCGAATTTGTATAATTCGCTTATCTCGGGAGCAGAAATTAAGCCTTTAGAAAATTATTATCAAGTTTCTGAACAAAGTGATTATTCCATCTCTGAACTATTACCAAGTAAAGAGGTCTGTGATAAACACTATGCTGCTGCTATCGGTAAACTTGAGGAGTCGATAGAGTTAGAACAACTGAGTACGCTAAAAGCCATTGTATTACCACAGAAATATACGATTGTAGTCCACTTCTCTGATGCCAACTTCGTTGACGCAACTGTCACGCTGTCGAATTTTCCTTCACAGTTGCGTATTAAAGGGGATGCAGAAGGCAGTAATTTAACCGCGGTAAGCAATGTTAAAGAAGTCAAATTCAAAGATATCGACGGTCAAGAAAAGAACATTTACAGCGCTACGTTTTGGGTAATTTCCGATTCGGTGTTTAAACTCGAAGAGGCGAACCAGCATTGCCGTTTTGATATTGATCTCTCAACTGTTGCGAACAAAGAATATTGGGACGGCTTTAAAAGTGAACAGTACAGTTTTTGCGAACGAGTATTGCACTTACCAATCTCAACCCCGCTTGGGCGCAGTGCTTTGGTAAACGGTGATCCCATCTCAGTAGAGGAAGCACTGTTCAACCAAGCCCCTCACCTTTACCCTAATTTACTGGAAAAACTGAAACAAAGCCCAACTGATTTGCCTGAAAAACTCGCTAGTGAGCCAAAAAACGCGATTGCTCCCCAGATATGGCACAGTGTACAAAGCAATAAAGCGTACATTGAAAGTGCAGCCCAAACGATGCAACACAAGTTAAGTTGGCAAACCGTAGCCAAGGTTGCTGCGGCTTCTGTTGGTGGCAGTGCTGATAGCGAAATGAGAAATATTGCGGGTGCGACAGAGGCTTGTTTGTCCGTTATAAGTAAAGCTAATGACCTTTCAGCGAACACGGCCGCATTTGGCCAGAGTCAAATCGACATGATTAAGTTGTTCGGTGACAAAGGCAATATCTTATTTGATAAGTTGAAAGATAAGATCAATTTGATTGAAGTGCCTTCGCAGTGGCGTCAGTTATTACAAGATACTCAAATAGCGGAAAAGATCGGTAAAGGTTACACTTTGGCTGATGTCATCATTAAAGGTGGAAACTTAGTAGAGGCTTACAACAAAGACGATAAGGCGAGCAAAAGGCTTGATTCTGTTGTGCTTGAGTACCTTGCGACTGTACAGCAGCCTGGAATGAAATCTTTGGCTAGTATTGGTGATAAGGCACTTTTGGACGCAGAGACTAAGGCACTTGAACAACTCAAAAACCTACTGTCCAAGCTTGGAGACAACGATGAGCTTTCATTAAATACCGAGGTTAAAAAAGGGCGACACATATTCGAATTAAGAAGCACGACGTTTGCTTTTGACCGTAGCGACTCAAATAACCCTAAAGCTAGAGCCAACTTAATTGAATTGGGGGGGATACTATCGCAAATACACCGCCCGATTCCAATTACGATAAAAGGTCACACTTGTTCGCGCGGGTCGATCGAATACAACCAGACTTTGTCAGAAGAGCGAGCGAGTTATATACGAGAATGTATATTAGAAGGGATTACGTCTAACCAGGCCGTTTGGAAAACGTGCATACGTGCCATTGGTCTAGGTGAGCGAGAACCGCTTGTCCCCAATGATTCTGAAGAGCAACGCCGTAGCAATCGTCGCGTCGACTTACTGCTTCATTTTGAAGCAATCTTAGATTATCCAGTTTCTCGCGGTGGACTAACTGTCGTCGAAAAATCCCGTCAAATGATGATTGCTAATGAGATGCAGCTTGACGCGGCCACTTTAGATGCAATAGAACTTGCCCTTGACACGGCCCTTGATGAGGCTTCAGTAACGCCCTTAGGGGCTACTGCTAACTTTGTTTATACGGTAGGCAAGGCAGGATCTTCGCTGTTCTCAAATCTTTATGACTTGATTACTGAAGAAGCAGACACTTTAAAGTTACGAAATAATCTTGAAAAAATACAATACCAAAATATTGTCTCTCAAGAACAAATACTGTCATTTGGTTCAGAAAGTCTCTCTGACGAGATGAAGTCAAGTTATTACAAACGTGCGCATGCGTTGAATGGCTTGAGTCGATTATTGCTTGAACGAAACTATCAAGAGATGTCAGGCGAGCGTGTCAACGTCTCGGATGAACATATTGCTGGCTACATTGAACAGTTTTTGCTCAACGATCAGTGGCAACTCAATGAGAATGGGTTTGGTATGGTTCACTTAGACGAGTTCTATATGGATTCGGACTATGCACAAGCTGAGTTATCACTCCTAAAAGCCAGCACTTATTCTGCTTACGCACAACTAGGGGCAAGTATTGCGGGCAGACAGTTGAGCGATTGGTACTCTGACGCTAAGGATAGCGAAAGCCCAAGACCATTTATGGAATACAGCCCAATTCACTACATGGCATCCGCTAATACTCAAGCACTTGTCAAAATGTTCGAAGTTCCCTTCAAAACTGAAGATCTGGAAGCGCTATACAAAGGAGCTAAACAGTCAATATCAGTTAAAACGGCTCGTGACGGAGCACCAAAAAAATGGATAGCAATGGATGAGTTCCTAGCAGAGTATGGGTCTTTGTCACCGTTTGATGAGGTTAGGATTATCGTCGTCTTAGCTAAAGAAGCGGTCGAGTCATTAGAGCCAGAAAAGCGCCGCTTTTTACATCGAGTGGGAATTGAGGTTCAAGCTCGTTGGAATTGGTCGAATTACTCAACTATAGAAGATGCGGTGAAGAAAGGGTCCAAAATCGTCAATAAAAGCTCAGAGTACCTGCGAGATATTAAGCCGATAGTCGATAATTTAAGTTTGACTTCTAAAGAAAAAGCGCTGGTGAGCGAGCAATCTGATGATGAAACCTGGGGCGTCATTATCGAACCGTCTTTTGTTTTTGGAGTCAATAAAATTAAAGGAACAAGACCGTGGATTCCGTCCGGTTCGCTGAAAAACATATATTTGAACCGCTTGTTTGAAGAAGAAAATAGAGAATTACGCACCGGTGAGTTACCTCTACAGTATGAGTACCTTGTGGGCATCAAAGGGTTGAATGATTCATTCGAACCTATTAATTATGACTTTTGGGGTACATGGGGGATTTCTACATTCGATCTTTCATTAAGTCCCTCTCGACTTTATCAATTTGGTAAAAATAAAGACATTAAACATGCTGATCATTTATTAGTTTCAAAAAGCTTCCTGTCAGCGCCAAAACCGGATGCAGATCAAGGTAGTTTCCCTAAAGTGTTTGATGATCCGACCGTTGAACTCCATATAATGCAGCAAGGTCTTGAGGGTAAATACTCTGATTTCGCGCGGTACTACAAAGAAGAGGTTGAGGATTTTGATTGGAGTAAGTGGGTCAATTGCCTAGCGGTCGTTAAGACTAAACACTGTCCTGATACACATTTCAGTAACCTAGGATTTGCGCCTGGTAAAGTGATAGGCGTTGAGGCCAAATTGCGAGCGGTTGAGCTTACCAATAGTATTGATTTTCTACCTGGTGTGTCAGGTGGAACTCACTTCACTTTGGGTAAAGGGGAGTTATATCGAATAGGTACCATCGTTGAAAAAGATAATGAATGGCAGTTTGACGTAATGACCTCACAAAAGCATGGAGCACCATTAAAAACTGAGCTTTCCACTCAGCTTGAGAGCTTACGTCAATCTTTTTCAAGAATGAGTTCGAATGAACTTAAAAGTCATGCTATCACGAACTTTGTTGGATTGCGTCAGAAGACGGATATCTATGCTCAGATTTTCAAGCCTGAATATGTCAATGTATTAGGTTCAAAAGTAGCTGGGCTTAAACCATTTAAGAGAGTTGAGAAGCTAGTTGATAATTTTCACGAATACATTGACCTTCAACTTGAACTTATTGGGCCTATTGGATCAGGTTTACATGCGCAATCAGAAAAATTAAAGCTTAATATACATGCCGTTGACCGTGAAGACATTCCAGTAACGTGGTACAAATGTAAGGATGAGCTCATCAGAGGAGCCGAAGAAATTCTGAAAATAGAGGATAAAAGAGACTTATTTTCGAAACGAGAAATAGCAGAGCGCTACGGAAAAACCTACTCTGATATTTCACCTATTTTAGAATGGTTGGCAGCAGGCGAAGCTAAGCCAAGTAGGCTAAGTGATCGCCAAATTATATTGATAAACAAATGGATTTTAAGTAAATAAAAAAACCGCCTTCGGGCGGTTTTTCTTTTCTTATCAATGGAAACTGAAGTAAGATTTTCTCGCTTCTCGCTTCTCGCTTCTCGCTTCTCGCTTCTCGCTTCTCGCTTAACCAGCTGCAGAAATATCGTATTTCTTCATCTTATGGTTGAGGGTACTCATTGGAAGTGCCAATTGCTCAGCGGCTTTCTTCGTGTGCCAATTACAGGCATTTAAGCAATCGATGATCACTGTGCGTTCGTATTGGCTGACAACGTCCTTAAGGCCCATTGAAGCGTCTTCTAAATCCGCTTGTGCTGGCTCATAAACAGATTGTTCCGGGGTTGGTGATGCTGCTTTCAATTCGACACTTGGCGTATCTTCTGGGATTTGTTCACCAAACTCGATGTGAGTAATGGTTTCAAAATCGGACAGCAGGACCGAGCGTTCGATGATGTTTTTAAGCTCTCGCACGTTACCTGGGTATGGGTACGCAAGAAGCTGTTTACGCACGTTGGCACTTAACCCCGGTGCTTGCGGTAAACCTAGCGTGTTTGTGGTGTGTTGCACGAAGTGCTCTGCGAGAGGGAGGATGTCCGACTTGCGTGCTCTTAAAGGTGGCAATGTAATCGGGAAGACATTCAAACGATAGAACAAATCGGCACGGAATCCGCCATCTTTGATTTGCTGCATAAGATTACAGTGGGTTGCGGCGATTACGCGCACGTCCACATCAATCTCTTTGCTGGTGCCGATTGGGCGAACTTTACGTTCTTGTAGCACACGCAGCAATTTAGCCTGCAGTAGCATTGGCATATCACCAATCTCATCCAAAAATAGTGTGCCGCCGTTGGCTGCTTCAAACAAACCGACTTTGTCTTTGTCCGCGCCAGTGAATGAGCCTTTCTTATGGCCAAAGAGTTCTGACTCTAATAACTGCTCTGGGATTGCGGCACAGTTCTGTACGATCAAAGGTTGTTCTGAACGATTAGAGTTTTCGTGAATGTATTTCGCGATCACTTCTTTACCAGCGCCCGTTTCACCACGCAACAGAACGTCGACAGGAAGAGATAGCACCTTATCAAGACGATTCAAGACATTGAGCATTTCTTCGCTCTCTGCAATGGGACCTTGATAGGCTTTCTGGGTACGTTTTTTGAGCTGAGTGTTCTCGCGCACTAGGGCTTGATTGTCGGCATTGAGATTTTTTATTACTTGCCCGTATTGCTCTAACCAAACGGCTTGGCGAATATTACTCGCGGCCATACGACAAAACTCAGTCAATGCAGCTTCATTGTCGATAACACTTAAATCGAGTAAGACTAACAGCCCAATGGTTTTGCTTTCGCTATCAATCAAAGGCCAAGCCAGTAAGTTCTCGCTTTTTAATCCCAGTGTCTGCTCAGTTTGATAGATGCTTTCGCAGTCATAGCCGTTGTACTTATACAGCTCGTTAATCAACACCACTTCACCATTACGAATGGCAAAGTTAAATGGGTCGTTCTCACTGGCTGAGTCTAACTGTAATGCTTCCCAAGGATGGGAAACGATAGTTTTATCGTTATGGTGAGCGGTACTTGGAATCAACGCCTGCCCAGTCTGGTCCAAAACGTAAATGATGCCGTGCTTTGCGAGGGTCATTTGTCTCGCAGCGGTCAACACAGCATCCAACGTTTGGGTAAGCTGGCTGCGATCAGCCAAAGACTGACTGATCGCAAGTAGGGCGTTACTAAGTTCGCTATGGTTAGCTGAACGCATAGGTTAGTGTTCCTTGCTCATCGACAGACACTTCGATTTGCGTATGTGAATCATCCTTGTCATGCACCAATAGCTGAGTCGATAGTTGCGGCAGCAACTGACGGTTGATGACCGCGTCGATATTACGCGCGCCTGTTTCAGCAAGGCGACAGTTACCTAGTACGAACTCAACCAAACTTTCTTCGTAGCTCAGAGACAATTTGTGATGGCTCTGTAGACGCTGAGAAACTTTGTTTAGCTTGTGGTGAATTATTTCAGTCATTGCTTCATCAGACAGTGGAACAAATGGCAGTACCGACATACGTGCCAACAGCGCCGGTTTGAAGTGTTGGTTCAAAGTAGGGCGAATAGCTTCTGCGATGATGTTCGCATCGATGTCTTTTGATTGATGAACCAAAGATTCAATTTCGTGCGTTGCAAGGTTACTGGTCATGACGATCAGCGTGTTCTTGAAGTCGATTGTGCGGCCTTCGCCGTCGTTCAGCGTGCCTTTGTCGAACACTTGGTAGAACAGGTTCAACACTTCAGGGTCGGCTTTTTCCACTTCATCAAGAAGAACAACAGAATATGGACGTTGACGAACCGCTTCTGTCAGCATGCCGCCTTCACCGTAACCTACGTAACCCGGAGGTGAACCGATTAGGCGAGATACCGTGTGCTTCTCTTGGAACTCAGACATGTTAATGGTCGTCATAAAGCGCTCACCACCAAACATTTGATCAGCAATTGCACGAGCAGTTTCGGTTTTACCCACGCCACTTGGGCCAACCAGCAGGAATACGCCTGTTGGTGCGTCTGGGTTGCCTAAGCCTGCTTTTGCGGTTTGAATGCCTTCAGACAGTGCATCGATAGCGTATTCTTGGCCTTTGATGCTTTGTGTTAGGCTTTCTTTCAGTTTTAGCGTGGTTTCTGCTTCGTCTTGAAGCATCTTACCCATTGGAATACCAGTCCAGTCCGAGATCACATGGCTGACTTCATCTGGGCCCACTTCAAAGTGAACCAGTGGGTTGCCATTGCGGATTACATCTAGCTGTTCTTGGCAGGCCGAAATTGCAATGCGAACGGCTTCTTCATCCATTTCTGCATATGGAGAAACGTCTTGCTCTTGTTCTGAATCTTCGTCTGCAACAAGCTCTTCTTCATTTGTTTCGCCAAAGACCAGTTCATGTAAGCGAGAGCGTAGAGCAATCATCTCTTGGATCTGCTCTTTTTCTTTGTGCCATTGCGCTTCTTGTTCTGCTAGCTCTTCTTTCGTTGTTTCCATTGCCAGTTTTAGGTCTGGAATGTTAGCAAGGCTGTGCTTGTCGCCAGTTTGCTGCAGAGCATCACGCTCAAGTGCTTCAAGCTCGCGTTGTTGAGCTGCAAGTTCTTGTTGCAGTGTTTCTACAGACGCCGGAATGGCATTTAGGCTGATGTTCACACGCGCGCATGCTGTATCTAGAACATCAATGGCTTTATCTGGCAGTTGACGACCAGAGATGTAACGAGCAGAAAGTGCTGCCGCAGCAGTGATAGCATCGTCACGCACGTAAACGTTATGTGATTTTTCATAAGCAGGGCGCAGACCACGAATGATCAATGCTGCTTGTTCAGGAGATGGTTCGTCGAGTTTCACCAATTGGAAACGACGTGCAAGGGCAGGATCTTTCTCGAAGTACTTCTTGTATTCCGACCATGTTGTTGCGGCGATGGTTTTCACTTCACCACGTGCTAGGGCTGGTTTTAGCAAGTTTGCCGCGTCGCTGCCGCCCGCTTGGTTACCGCCGCCAACAAGGGTGTGCGCTTCATCGATGAAAAGAATGATAGGGGTTGGCGAGTTTTTCACTTCATCCAATACTGCGTTTAGGCGTTTTTCGAATTCGCCTTTTACGCTTGCACCAGCTTGCAGAAGACCCATGTCCAGGCCGTAAAGCTCAACACCTTTGAGGTTGTCTGGTACGTCACCTTGTACAATCTTAAGTGCCAAACCTTCTACTACTGCGGTTTTACCAACGCCCGGTTCACCAACAGCAATAGGGTTGTTTTTACGGCGACGAGCAAGGATGTCCACGATTTGGCGGATTTCTTGGTCACGGCAGAAAACAGGATCGATTTCGCCTTTGCGTGCTTTACCAGTGAAGTCTGTCGTGAACTTGCTCAGTGCTGAGCCATCCTCACGAGCTTGTGTTTTCTCTGAAGTAGCAACTTGCGCCTCAATAGAGTGGCTTGTTAGCTCTGCAAAGTTACGCTTAAGGCTGTCAGGGTTTACCGCTTCAAGGATAGAGGCGTAACCATGTTGGCCGTAACGGAGAGGGTTGCTAACAAGAGTAAGGAGTAAGGCACCAGAGCGGATTTGTGTTTCGGATAGATCTAAAGAAGAAACCAGCCAGCTTTCTTGCAACCATTCGATTAATAAAGCAGAAAAAACAGGTTTGCTGCCATTTCCTTTGGCGTTGGTGTCGAGTGTGGATCGAACCGATTGTCTTAATAAGTTCTCAGAACAATCAAAATGACTCAATAAGACGTCAAAATCACTATTTGGCCTTTCTAATAGACTCAGTAAATAATGCTCAATTTGAACTTCGTTTGCTTTTTCAGAGACTGCAAGTGCAGCGGCGTCTTCTAATGCTACTTTTGCAATCGGGTGTAGACGCTGAATTAATGAAGAAAGGTTTATATTTATCATAGCCATTTTATTCTTTAGAGGAAAAGAGGTAGCGGCTATTATACTAAAAGTAATTGCGTTCTTTTTTTATCAAGATATTTTGACTATCGTTTGTTGGTTATTTTTAATGATTATTGTGACATTAATGTTTGTGGTTATTTTAATGGCGTTGTTATTCTAAATTAATTGATAGTAAAAGTGTCGGATTTATTAGTTTTAATGACTTTATTTACACGGTTTTATATGGTTATTTTCACTTTTTAAAGTTAGAACAATTTATTATTATCTTAATCCAACTTTTTGGTTTTTTATCCAATAAATTGTACTCAATATATTAGTGAACAATGCCTGGTATTGCTTAAGTTGTTGTTTTTGTTTGATTTTTAAAGTTGGCACGGACTTTGATTATACCAACTAGTCGCGGTGATAAGCGATTTGGTGATTTAAACAAAACAGATTTTAGAAAAGGAAATAGCGATGCCAACTCCAGCATATATGTCTATCCAAGGTGAGACTCAAGGCCATATTACTAAAGAGACTTACTCTGCAGATTCAGTAGGTAACACATGGCAAGAAGCTCACGTTGATGAGTTCCTAGTACAAGAACTTGATCACGTGCTAACAGTTCCACGTGATCCACAAAGTGGTCAGCCAACTGGTCAACGTGTACACCGTCCACTTGTTGTAACTAAAGTTCAAGATCGCTCATCTCCACTACTATTCAACGCACTAGTATCTGGCGAAAAACTTCCTGAGTGTGTGATCCGCTTCTACCGCACTTCAGTTCAAGGTAAACAAGAGCACTACTACTCAATCAAATTGATTGATGCGCTACTTGTCGATATCCAAACTCGTATGAACCACTGTCAAGACGCAGCAACAGCTGACCGCGTGACAGAAGAAGTGCTTAAGTTCACTTACCGTGCGATCGAAGTAACTCACGAAAACTGTGGTACTGCGGGTAACGACGACTGGCGTGCTCCACGCGAAGCTTAATTGCTCGTCGCGTAAAGATTCAGGGCCAACGATTGTTGGCCCTAATTCGATTATTTGTATCAGGTAAAAGATATGGTGAATGACGTAGAATTTAAATTTGAAGTGCCTGGATGTGGGCATGAATTTCGGGTCGAGAGCTTTCATGTTCATGAAGAGTTATCTAAGCCTTTCCACATCAATCTCTCATTACTTTCACTTGATCCAGATATCTCGTTCGATGAGTTAATACGTAAAGCAGGAACATTGACACTTTACGGACAAGGTGTTGGGGCTGCGCGTGTGTTCAACGGCGTGGTGAATGAAGTTCGTTACTTAGGGACTGGGCGTCGTTTTTCTCGTTATCAATTAGTCTTGGTGCCTCAAGCTTGGTTCTTATCTCAGCGCCAAGATTGTCGTATTTTCCAGCAAAAGTCAGCGCAAGACATCATCACAGAAGTACTCGATGATGGGGCAGTCACCGATTACCGATTTGAAGTGTCGGGTACTTATCCTCCAAAAGAATACGTTCTGCAATACCGTGAGTCTGACTTGCACTTCGTGCAGCGTATGATGGCTGAACACGGTATGTGGTATTACTTTGACCATAGCGATTCAAATCATACGATGGTCATTGTCGACAGTAATGACGCGATTGCACCTTTGATAAGCTCGCCACTAAATGCTTCTTACATTGGGCCGATTGTTTATCATGCCGATGGTGGCGGTGTTGCCGATCGCGAACATATCTCTGATCTCGAGTTAGTTAACCGCGTTAGAACGGGACAGGTTACGTACACAGATTACAACTACGAACACCCTAAAATTCCACAAGAGATGACACAGGCTGGCGAGCTAGACCAAGATCTCAAGCAGTTTGATTATCCTGGACGATACGTCGACCCGCTGATGGGGCAGGTGAGAACCACGGAGTGGATGTCGGAACACATAGTCGATAATCAACAAGTGGAAGCAACGAGTGACGTAATGCGCTTAGCATCTGGTTACAGCTTTAACGTCAGTGACCACCCGCGTTCTGAGATTAACCGCGATTACCTCATGTTGTCTGTAATGCACACAGGTCAAGATCCGCAAGTGCATGAAGATGAAGCGAGTGGTATGCCAACTACTTACTACAACCAGTTCTCATGTATTCCACGTGATGTGGTATTTAAAGCGCCTAAACTAGCAGCACCAGTGGTTGATGGCCCGCAAACGGCGGTTGTTGTAGGACCAGAAGGTGAAGAGATTTACACCGACAAGCTTGGTCGAGTGAAAGTACAGTTCCATTGGGATCGCTACGGTGATAACAACGAGCATTCAAGCTGTTGGATTCGTGTAAGCCAATCCATGGCGGCGCCAACATGGGGCGCAGTTTATTTGCCGCGTATTGGCCACGAAGTCGTAGTAACTTTCCTTGAGGGGGACCCAGATCGTCCGTTAGTTACGGGCGCAGTTTACAACGGTTTGCATTTCCCACCGTACTCTTTGCCAGAAAACAAAACTCGTACCACGTTCCGCACGCAAACGCACAAAGGAACAGGTTACAACGAGTTGAGTTTTGAAGACGAAGCGAACCAAGAAGAAGTCTATATTCACGCTCAAAAAGACATGTCGACCAAGGTGCTCAACAACCGTTACCGTGATATCGGTCAAGATGAATTCTTGAAGGTTGCACGTCACCAAACGAATGAAGTTCATGGTGACCATAAAGAAACCATTCATGGGCATAAAACGACACAGGTAAACAGTACGTTTACCGAGACAGTCGAGCAAGACGTTACCGTTACATACAACGCGAACGAAGCCCAGTATGTGAAAAACAATTCTGACTTAGAAATTGGTGATAACCGTACGACTAAGATCGGTAAAAATGATGACTTAGATATTGGCGAAAACAGTAACCTTACTATCGGTGCGTCTAAGAGTTCAGATATTGGTGCGGATGATAACCAGACGGTTGGTGGCAACTTAACGGTATCAGTGAAAGGGAATACCGCTTATAAAGCTGATGGTGCAACGCAAATTATCAGTGGCGACAAGATTGTATTGAAAACGGGTGGTTCCTCTTTAGTGATGAACAGTGATGGTTCAATAAAGTTATCAGGCTCGGCTATTACGATCGAAGGCAGTGACAAAGTCGTCGTGAAAGGTGGCAACGTAGTGGTTAACTAACAATGGAAAAACAACCTCTTACAACAGAAGTAATATCAAAGCAGCAAGCCGAATCAACGGCTTGCTTTTCGCGTTTTGGAAGAATAGTGGCTATCAATGAGTCTACGGGCAGTGTGCGAGTTGATTTTGATGGTAACCCATTTAAGCAGCCACTCACTGCGAGACTAGGACGTGGCTTTCGTCGTTCTGAGCTGCAAATGGCTATCGATAATCGATTAAGTTGTCGAGTTGAATTTTTGAACGACGACTTAAGCTTGCCTCTTGTGACGGACATTTTCTTCTCCATTCTGGATGACTCTGACGAGTTTGTATTGCGAGCGAAGAAGATGGTTATCGAGACAGAACAAGAGTTGGTAGTCAAAAGTGGTGAGACAGAAACTCGCTATAGCGGGCGCGATGGACGAATTACCACTAAAGCGAAGTACGTCACTTCTCAAGCAGAAAAAGCACAAAAAATTCAAGGCGGAACGATCGCAATTAACTAATTACCTAGCATTAGCTAATTTACGTCGAGTTAGCTAATTACTTTGTATTAACTAATTGCAATCGCGTTATGGCACGCTAATAACGGATAACTAGATGCGACAAAGAATCGGTGTCGAGCACCTAAAGGCACCCATAACCAATCAAGAAGTCGAAGGCGCGTTAGCAAAAGCTGATCGCGCTGTGAATGACCTTTCCCAGTTGCCAGTAACATGGCTGGATTTCTGTAATGAAAAGCTGTCCATTGCTTCTGAAAGTATCGGGTTTTTAATCAGGCAGCGAGTTCAAATTCACAAAAGGGGTTATCCAAGTCGTGAGTTGGCGTATCTCAAGCTGATCGAACGCCAAATTGAAGAACTGAAGCAGGTGTACTTGTCGTTTTATCGGCTAGCACCGGGGTTGATTCATCAGTTAAGAGGCCAGGAGCCAGAAATCTACAGCTGGCTGATGCTACAGGGCGAGTTGGGCTCAGAGTTGGATAACCTTTTGTGCGGATTGAGTTTACTCGAAGATATTGACGCTAAAACCGCAATGGTCATTGCCGTACAATCTCCGGTTGAATCTATGGATAGCACGCTTTCGGAGCTTATTGAGGGCAATGCGACATCCAGTGCGTTTTACTTTGAATGCTTACGTGTACGTCAAACATTAAGTGTTTCTCTCATCAAGCGCTGGCACAAAGCCAGCATCATTAGCTCTCAAGTTGCTTTGCCACTGCTCGTTTTACAAGACGTAAAAGAGGGGATTGATTGGCTTAATGACAATGCAGGCAGCGAACAATATCTATTTGAACGTTTGATTACCAAACGTGACAGAGGCACTTGGTTCCGTCAGTGCTTTGGCATCGAACCAAATAGATTACCATCAGCGCAAGTGCTCACTTACGCCAAGTTGCTTGAGTTAAAAGAGTTTGAGGCGTTTGATATCTCTTCTTCATTAGCACCTGTTGATTTTGCGCTGAGTGGTGATTGGAAACTGGTGCCCCAAATCATCGAGCACTTGGAAAGTCTGGAGGAAGCTGAAGGTGAAATTTGGCTTCAAGCCTTGTATGTCGTCTACGGAAAGCTTCTTCCTCTGACTCCGCAAGATGTTGGTGTCGAGTATGAATGGGAAGAGATCGTCGATCTGCTCAATGAGTGGGTGGAAGATGAAAAATATATCCAAAATCTACCAAGCCGCTTGGGTTACGCATTGAGCTTCGAGTCTACGTTAGCTGCGATGCAAGATTCTAACGTTGATGTGCTGTTCCGCGACTGGCTATGGCGCCAAATCTGTATTCAATCCAGAGCCTACGTGCCTTGGGATATGGCAATGCCGATTCATCAACAAGACTGGAACTTTAACAATTTAAAGGCCGCACCTTCTGCGAGCGAACGATTCAACTTAAGGAATAGCAATGCAGTTATGGGATATTGAGGCGCACCCTGAGCTATCACTTAAAGGTCGTTTTCAACGTGACGAAAACGGCGATGAAGTGTGGGTTGTGGTCGCCAAACGCACATGGCAATTCGATGGTGTGGTTTGGCACGAATTAGGTGAAAGTGAAATCTTCGATGATCCCCAATATTTGGGCGAAGAAGGCTTCTCTGCGATGAAAGTTGACCACGAGTTCGCGTATACCAAAGACAACACAGATGTACTTGTTTACGGCAAAGCGCGCAGTTACGCGAAAAAGCCAGTGACATACCAAGAGTGTCGCGTGTTGATTGATGGTCATATCGATAAGATTCTCGCTATTCACGGGGAACGCGTATGGGTTGAGCATGCTGGCAGTATCACGCTGAGCAATCCAGTCCCATTTATTGAAAAAGACATTGATTACACTTGCGCGGTAGGCGGTGATTTACGTAACCGAATAGGTGGTGGGGTTGCCGACTCCAACAAAGAATTGCTTGAACAGAAAGTACCCTCGATTTTTTATCCCCGAGAGGACTGGAGTGCCGCCGCGAAAAAGCTACGCGTTGCGGGGTTCGGGCCTGTGCCTCCGTTCTTTGAGTCGCGCCAGAAGCTGGCCGGCACGTTCGATGACGATTGGATTGAGAATCGCAAGCCAATGTTGCCACTCGATTTTGATAAGCGGTTCTTCCAAAGCGCGCCTATTGATCAACAGTGCAAAGGCTTCCTTCGTGGGGGGGAGCGTTTGATGATGAGTGGTTTTTGTCATGATGACACGCTTTCATTTCGAATTCCTAAAGAAAAATACCGTGCGATCGCGACGTTCAAAGATCAAAGTTATCAAGCTGATATGGCGATGTACACCTTATTCGTTGATGCGGAAAAGAAAACTATATCAATCAGTTACACCGCTGCGTTTCCTTGTCAGGGCAAGGAGCATTTGTTGGTGTCGACATCCATCACTAAGTTGGAAGAGGTAAGCGAGCATGCATAATTCAACAGGCCGTTACGTGCTAGGGATGGAAGTGATGACGCCAACCGGTATGAATTTAGATATTGCTAGTGCAGTTTCGTATGCTGATTTAGGAAGATTCGACCAATGTGTAGGGGATGATGGTATCGAGCGTTTTACTTACGCCAAAATCGAATACACCAAAGAAAGTGAGCAGTTTGAAAAAACGTGTGAGTTAATCACCCACTTGCTTGATTCATTGTTAGCGCAGTTACCACGTTCATTGAGACCAATACCTTTGCTTATAGCGGTGCCTGTGTCTGTTTCTCTAGTAAAGGTGCAAGAATGGCTTGGTGAAAGTAACTATGCTGAATTTCTCTCTGTGGTGAATGCTGTTCATGCCAGTGGGCCTAGTTTCGTTCTCCAGGCCATGAAATCATTGGATAAATATGATGCTATGATGTGTATCAGTGTCGATTCCTTGGTGAGTTCGATGCAAACACTCATCGACGATGCGATGGTAATTAGTACCAATAATCCATGGGGCGTTATTCCGAGCGAGGGTGGGGCGGGTTTAATTCTTTGTCGAAAAAACACCGTAGAAACATTGAAACTTAAGCCTCAAGCGCAGCTTGGCTACATTGATACGGAATTAAACACTTCAGACCGAAGAGGCATGTTTCGACTTGTTCAACGTGCGACTAAAAAGCTCGATTCATTTGGTGAAGTGTATTCCGATATGACGAACCTGCGCATGCATTCGGAAGATTACGGCTTTGCTCTGGGGGCGAAAGCAGAACGATTCACGAACCCAGAACAACCGCAGCTTATCAATGAGTTGTGGGGCACAATGGGCAGTTGTTCTTCTCTCGCTTTAATTGCCTTTGCGGTCAGAGAGCACCACTTTAAGCAACCAACTACGTTGTTAATGTTCGACTTTCATGGTGACAAAGGAGTTCTCCAATTACTGCAATGTTAGTGGGCACTCATCGATCAAATGGCAATGAAAATATACTCATATTATTAGGTTGAAGTTTGTAACACGAAAAAGCGTATAACTCATGCAGTGAAAGCGTAAGTAAAAAGGTCTAATAAGTTAGTAATAATAACTAAAATAATAGGCTTACTGTTTGTTTTAAATACCAACCTTGATACAAGTACGTTCAAGAAAATATTATTCAACTCTAATAATATTTATTCTATGAAAGAGTACTAAGTGTCTAATAATCAGAGTACAGCCAAAGGATATATCGATCAGTTGGTTGTTAAAGCTATTGAGAAAAAGAAACTGAATGAGCAAAGGCTAGCAGAAAAAAATAAGCCGAAGCTTGAGTACGTGCTTTTTTCACAGTTTGATGTATTAGACAAGCTTCCTTCTAAAAATGGTAAGACAACGGTTTACCATCTTGCAAAAAAAGGGCAGCCAGAGAAGCAAATCTGTTGCAAAGTTATCAATGATGACTCGCCAGAATTTGCGAGCAAAATGTTGATTAACGAAGCGAGCAGGCTGGAGCTTTCTCAACACCCTAGCGTGGCTAACTTTGTAAAAATCGGCAACGAATTCGAACGCCCATATTTGATGTACGAGTGGATCCAAGGTGAATCACTGGCAGAAAAAATGGAGCGTCATTCTTCTAAAGGCTTCCGCCACGACCACATCGCTTGGTTGGTGTATCAACTCGCTGGCGCTCTAGAGTTTATGCATACAAGAGGTATCTGCCATCTTGATATTAAACCATCTAACGTATTAGTGAGTGAAGGCGATTACGTTAAGCTCATTGATTTCGGCGCTGCTCGTTACATTGGAGAGACAGAACCTTACGCAGAAGCAAGCTTGAGCTACGCTTCCCCTCTTTATATAGAAACTGGCATCGCGGAACCGCAAGATGATGTTTACTCTCTCGCTTTGCTCGCTGGACACCTATTTTTAGGATCAATATTTGGTGATGCTTGGAATAAGCAGTTAAAAGATCGAAAGCGTCCGGCTTTGATCCCGGCTCATATTTGGAAATTGCTGAAAGAAGTCATCAACAAACCAAGAGGGCATGGCTATACCGCTATTTCTTTTGCTCAACAGTTAGCGCGAATCGATACGCAATCAATTAGCTCAAATTCTAACGCACCAATTTTCAGTAGCTTGCGTAACGCGGACTTGCTGCTTACACACTGTAAGCCAAATGATAAAACGGCGTATGGTCGCTTTAAAATATTAGAGGCGAGCTTAGTGTTGAGTGTGCTGGCAACAGCAGGAAGTTATTTGTATCAACAGAATAAAGATCAATTGGATGCCATTTTTTCCCGAGGTGTCACTACTGTAACTCACGTTATTACGCCCTCTGAAACGGCTTCTTTTTTGGCTCAGCCTCCATGGAAAATCAAAGAAGAATTGTCTCAAGCTACTCAGAGTATTGATATGACAGTAGCTTATCGAACAGCATATCAAGCTCAGCAGTTAAGCCTCTCGAATTTATATGAAGAAAAACAGGCTCAGTTAACGTCGTATCAATCGTTAGCGGATGGCTTACCAATGGCATTAGTCGAATTACGTAAAGAGCTTGTCACCTTGCGAGAAACCCTTGTTCGTGACGGTGCCCTGTTTCCATATGCGGATGAGGCGTTGACTAAAGTGATGTCTGGATTAAATGTCGCGTCTATCGATTCCATGAAAGTATCTGCCATAGCTGGCAGTCGAGATAAGCAGATTGCTCGCTTAATTTTAGATGGTGAAGCTAAGCTCGCAGAAAATGAAATGAAAGAGGCATGGTTGTTAAACCAGTCACAAGCCTATTTCTACAACCAAGTCTTACCAAAGGCTGTGATGGAAAATATTAATGACTCCATCGATAAACATGCAGAGGCGCACTTTTACACCAAAGCAATTGAAGAAGCTGAATTAGCCAAAGCCTACTTCGGTAATACGCCAGAACTAGACAAAAAAATAAAGGATTTAATCGTCGCAAGAAGCGAATTTATTTTGTTTAGCACCGTGATGGAGCAATCCGTTTACGACAAACAAAAGCTACATGAATCCCTTGCCGATTTAGAACGGAATGCACCAAGTAAATTTACAGAAATCACGAAAATTCTAGATAGCATGGCGTCGGATGCGATAGATCAGAGCCATCGATTATCTAAGCCAGCAAATGGCGCAATTGCGGTAGCGCGTGCGTTGAGAGATTACTTGACTGAAGGAGACGTGAATTTTGTCCAACATTGATATCGATCGTCTGCTTAATCCTATTTCTGATGAATCTCCAGTGGGAAACGATGCCCGTTACGAGTTTTGCTATGAAATGATGGAGTCCGAAGTGAAGAAATTCGGTTCCTTGTTTGGCGAAACAGTAGATTGGAGCGTGGTAAAAACGCACGCGACCGAAGTTCTAGAGCACCACAGCAAAGACTTAAAAGCCATTTGTTACCTCGTTCGCGCGCTAACAGAAGAGTTTGGTCTGCAAGGCTTTGAACAAGGTCTAAAGCTGCTTAGTGAGGCGTTAAGTCGCTTTGGCGTTGAATTGTATCCTTCCCGAAAGCGGGGTCGAGATGGCGCGGTCGAATGGTTGAACCATCAGTTTAAACTGGTCAGAAGCAAGTTAGCGGAAAGTGCTCAGTCATGGGATTTGGTATCAAACTGCATTTCGATTATTGAAGAAGTGCAGCGCCAGTACGACGAGGTTTACCAAGACTCAGAAGCGGATTTCTTTGAGATTCGCACTCAACTCAATGTTTTATCTCAACAAGCGGCGGCTGATGAGCAGAGCGATGAAGCAGTCGTTAACGTCGAACAAGCGGCGCCTGCACCAGCTACGCAGCCTGCCGCCGCAGAAACGCCAGCGCAGAGTGAAGTGCAAACCGCACCGGTGAAGGCGGTTCCGCCGGCCCCTAAACCTGCGCCAGTTAAGAAAGCGGTAGCAAAAGAAGTCGATGTCGATACGGACTTCTCTTCGCCGACGGCTTCTAAGCGCACCTTGAAGAAGGTTGCGGAAGTCATGCTTCATGCGAACCCAAGTGATCCGCTGGCTTACCGGATTTATCGTCATCTGACTTGGGATGACATTGATGGTCTACCCGACCACCAAAATAATCAAACGCCTTTGAGCTTGGCAGTGTCGTCCGATCAACAAGCGGAATACCGAGATAAAGCTGAACAAGAAAGCGACATCGACACCATTAAGCGTTTGGAGCGCACATTAACGGATGCGCCGTTTTGGCTGACGGGCCATTACTTCGTGTATTCGATGCTTAATAACTTGGGCTTTGATGATGCAGCGCTTGCTGTGAAACAAGAAGTGACGCGTTTTGTTGAATCACTAGAGGGCATCGAGCACCTCTCATTTAAGAATTCTATACCATTTGCAGATGAAGCGACCTTGAGCTGGTTATCGACTCAAGATACTACTTCTTCGACTTCTCAACCCGTTGTTCAAACGGTTGTGATTTCGCAGGAAGACTCGCTGCCAGTGGAGGATATCACTCTAGAAAATCTAGGGGAATGTGCCGCAGAGCTTGCCCGCAAACTTGAGCTGGATAGCTCGGGACGTGGGCAGTTCATGCTGTATTTACAATTGATAGCAGCTTACCAGTCTGTTGGATTATACCCGTTGTGTTTGCCGTATCTTGAGAAGGGGTGGGAAGTACAAAAAGCGTTTAATCTCGCGAGCTGGGAACCCCACTTATCGTCACAGTTAGAAGACCTAATTCGAAAAACACTCCATCGGTTATTTGGAAGCAAGGATCTTCTACCTGAGAAGTATGAAGAGTGGAAAGCAATTTACGACTAATTAAAGAGTTAGATAAGGAACGAATTATGTCACGTGACGGCTCGGTGGCTCCTAAAGAGCGAATTAATATCCGTTATGTTCCAGCAACTGGCGATACGCAAGAAGACGTAGAGCTGCCGCTAAGCATGATGGTAGTTGGCGACTTTACTGCGCGTGCAGATGAGACACCAATTGAAGAACGTACTCCAATTAACATCGACAAAGACAACTTTAACGAAGTGCTAGAGGGCATGTCTCCAAACGTTAAAGTCAACGTTGAAAACCGTCTTTCTGATGAAGAAGGCGGCCAGATTGGTGTTGATCTGACGTTCCAAAATATGAAGGACTTCTCTCCTGAAGCGATCGCGAAAAGTGTACCTGAACTAAACAGCCTACTTGAGCTTCGCGAAGCCTTGGTTGCACTGAAAGGTCCTCTAGGAAATGTTCCTGCGTTCCGTAAGAAGATCGCATCGGTTCTTCAAGATGAAGAAGCGAGAAAGAAACTGTTGGATGAACTAAGCATTGGCAACGACCAAGACGCGAAAGAAGAGTAAGGGATATCATGTCTGCAGAAGCACAAGCGCCAGAACAAGAAGCAGCCTTAGTTGAATCAGGCTCACTTCTGGATAGCATTCTTAACGAAACACGTTTAAAGCCAAGTGATGAAGGTTTTGACGTTGCAAAACGCGGCGTAGAAGCATTCATCAGTGAGCTACTAAGCAGTTCGAACACAGAGAAAGTCGACCAATCTCTGGTTGATCTGATGATCTCTGAAATCGACCAAAAATTGTCTAAGCAAGTTGATGCAATTCTTCATAACGAAGAAGTTCAAGCGATTGAATCAACGTGGCGTGGCCTTAAGTACCTGGTTGATCACACTGACTTCCGCGAGAACATTCAAATCGAACTGATCTCTGCGAAGAAAGACGAAGTTCTTGATGACTTCGAAGACGCTCCAGAGGTGGTGAAGTCTGGCCTGTACAAGCAAATCTACACACGTGAATACGGCCAGTTCGGTGGTAAACCTGTTGGCGCCGTCATTTGTGATTACGCTATGTCTGCTTCGTCGCCTGACATCAAACTGATGGAATATATGGCGAACGTAGGTGCAATGTCTCACGCACCATTCATCACGTCTGCATCGGCTAAATTCTTTGGTCTAGACAGCTACGAAGAGCTGCCAAACCTAAAAGATCTTAAGTCTGTATTCGAAGGTCCACAGTACGCGAAATGGCGTGGTCTGCGTGAGCACGAAGATGCACGTTATTTAGGTCTATGTACGTCTCGCTTTATGTTACGTACGCCTTACTCTGTTGAAGATAACCCAATCAAGGCGTTTGACTACGATGAGCAAGTGACAGACAGCCATGATAACTACCTATGGGGCAACTCAGCGTACGCGATGGCGTCCAAGATCAGTGAATCATTTGCTAAGTACCGTTGGTGTCCGAACATTATTGGTCCTCAAAGCGGTGGTACTGTACAAGATCTACCGGTTTACAACTTTGAAGCTATGGGTCAAATCGAGACTAAGATCCCAACCGAGATCCTGGTTTCTGACCGTCGTGAGTATGAGCTAGCAGAAGAAGGTTTCATTGCGCTAACCATGCGTAAAGGTTCTGACAACGCGGCGTTCTTCTCTGCAAACTCTGTTCAAAAACCAAAAGTGTTTGCGAACACGCCTGAAGGCAAACAAGCCGAGATGAACTACAAGCTAGGTACTCAGCTTCCTTACATGTTCATTATCAACCGTTTAGCGCACTACATAAAAGTTCTACAGCGTGAGCAAATTGGTTCTTGGAAAGAGCGTTCTGACCTAGAAATCGAATTGAACAAGTGGATCCGTCAATACGTTTCTGACCAGGAGAACCCGCCAGCGGAAGTCCGTGGTCGTCGTCCACTTCGCGCTGCGAAGGTAGAGGTATCAGACGTAGAAGGCGATCCAGGTTGGTACAAAGTATCGATGTCTGTACGTCCTCACTTCAAGTACATGGGCGCAAGCTTCGACTTGTCTCTAGTTGGTAAGCTAGACCAATAACCCATTACTGAAACCATCAAGCAGCCAGTGAAGACTGGCTGCTTTTTTCGTAGGACCGCATATGGAAAAAGGTTACCGTCTTTTAGAGCGGATCGAGCTAGGAGAACCAAAAAACTGCTACGAGAAAGTGGTGTCTCATAAGCATTTGATTGAATCCATTCACTCGCATCTCGCTGACTTGTTGAATACGCATTCCGGCAACGCAATGATCGACAATGAGTATGGTCTGCCAGATTTTAACGACGTACTTTCTAACAACACAAACCTCGTTCGCCATATTCAAAAAAACATTACGTCAACCATAGAACGCTTTGAGCCCCGATTGCTTAATGTCGAGGTTCATTACCGTGAAGATCACCATAATCCATTACAACTCGGCTTTGGTATTCGCGGCGAAGTTTCCCATAACGGCGGTAAAGTCCCAATGTCGATCGATGTCTACATGGGAACCGACGGCCAATTTAACGTTTAGTAGGTGCCACTTGAGTAACAGTAAATACTTTCAAGATGAACTCACGTATTTACGCGAGTCGGGTAGTGAGTTTGCCAAATATCATCCGAAGTTAACTCACTTTCTCTCTGAAGGAACTTTTGATCCAGATGTCGAACGATTGCTGGAGGGTTTTGCTTTTTTGACCGGACGCATCCGCGAAAAGATTGACGATGAACTTCCTGAGCTAACGCAATCTCTGATGACTTTGCTGTGGCCACATTACATGCGTTCGATTCCGTCTTTGTGTATTAGCGAACTAAAACCGCATACCGGAAGTGTTACTGAGAAAACCGTGGTGAAACGTGGTGCGGAAATGGCCAGCGAGCAGGTAGAAGGCACGCAGTGTTTGTTCCGTACTTGTTATGACGTCAATCTATACCCAATTACGATTACTAACATCGAACAAACTAACAGCCGCACCAGCTCGATGATTGATGTGACGTTATCGACGGAGCATGGCCTTGAGCTGTCTCGGATAGGTTTAGACACGCTGCGATTGCACCTGCATGGTGAGATTCATATTACTCGCACTGTCTTCTTATGGCTGTTCCGTTATCTAGATCACGTCGAGCTGGATGTTGGTGGCGGCTACAAACATCGTTTAGGGCCAGAATACGTTAAGCCAGTCGGGCATGAAGAGGACGAGGCGCTGTTGCCTTACAGCAAAAATTCCTTTGCAGGCTACCGTTTGCTGCAAGAATTCTTCTCTTTGCCAGATAAGTTCATGTTCTTCGACATCAAGGGCTTAGAGTGGCTAAAAGGCATTCCGCAACGCAGCACGGTCAAAATCAAATTCCACTTTAAGCGTGCTTTGCCTTCAGAAGTGGTACTTAAAGATAAACACTTAAGGTTGCACTGCACACCTGCGGTTAACTTGTTTGAAAAAGACGGCGATCCAATCCGCTTAGAGCATCGACGAAACGAGTACAAGGTGCGTCCACAAAGTAACACTCAGGAGCATTACGAGGTTTATTCCATTGAGCAAGTGGAGAGCTGGAGTAAAGACGAGCGTCGCCGAAAACCACTGATTGAATTTGAATCGTTTGAGCACCAAATCAACCAGCGTGATAAGCGAGAATTCTACAAATCCAAAGTGGGCGAGCGAGTAAGCGGAAGAGGGTTAGAGCGCTATATCTCATTCCATACTCACAATGGCGACATCGCGGATTTAGGGACTGAAACAGTATTGATGAAACTGCAATGCAGTAACGCAGACTTAGCGGAGCGCCTGTCAGTAGGAGACATCACTTACGCGACGCACAAATCGCCAACGTATGCGACGTTTAAAAACATTACTAAGCCAACACAGTCAGTAAGTCCTCAGGTTAATGGTGAACTTCAATGGCAGTTGATTGCCAACATGTCGCTCAACTACTTGTCTTTGGCCAATATCGATGTGTTGAAAGTGTTGCTCTCGACTTACGACTTCCACTCTCGAGTCGATAGACAAGCCCACCGCGCGTCGATTCATCGACTTGATGGCATTATTTCTTCAGAGATGAAACCAATTGACCGCGTGTTCCGTGGCGTTTCTGTGCGTGGTAACCAGTTCAAGCTCGTGACGGACTCTAAGTTCTTCGTAAATGAAGGCGATATGTTCCTTATGGCCACGGTATTGAATGAATTTATCCGTTTGTATTCGAGTGTGAACTCCTTTACCGAACTAGAGGTGTTCGATGAAGCGACGGGCGAGGTTTACAACTGGGCAAGCCTAATCGGGCAGCAGACGATACTATGATTAACACACTTTCTGATAAGTCGAATGAGTTTAGTTTCTACCAAGCGGTGTTGCTGTTAGAGAAACACTACCAGCTGGAGCCAAACTCAAATTTTGTTGCCGTGGGCGAGAACAAATACTTTCACAAAGAGCGAATTGAGTTCAGCGTGTCGCCAAACCTGTGCTTTCCAAAGAGTGATATGGACTTTATTACTCATATGGAAAGAAACGGACAGCAATATTCACGTATTGAGACGAACTTTCTTGGCTTGCATGGTTCAAGCTCGCCCCTACCTGCGTCTTACACTGAGAAACTCGTCGGTCGTGATCCCGATGATAACCCAGTGAAGGACTTCTTCGACTTTTTCCACAACCGCTATACAAGCTTACTGTATCGTGTTTGGAAGAAATACCGATATCACGTGCAGTACAAAAGCGGGGCAAGCGATGCGTTTTCTGGGCGCATACTGCATTTGGCTGGTCTTTCTAGCGTTATGCAAGATTGCGAAGTCGCGGAGTTAGATCGAGCGAAGGTTCTGTCTTACGTGAACCAGTTATCTACGCGTACACGTTCACCTAAGCTTATTTCCGGTATTGTTTCGCACTACTTTTCACTGCCGAATGTGCGAATCGAAGAATGGGTTTATAGACGCGTAGAAATCGCTGAAAGCCAGCGTAACAAACTCAACCGCTCCAATTGTGTATTGGGGCAAAGCTTACACTTGGGACAAAGCATTGCGGATTTGAACGGCAAGTTTAACTTGTGTATCGACAACATTGATTTTGAAACGTTTAAGCAGTTTTCCTACGATGGTGAGTTACATAAGACGCTGGTGGGCTTGATGCGCTTTATTCTGCGTGACCCAATGTCGTGGGACCTAAAGTTGACAGTTAACCTAGACAGTATTCCAGAAAACAAACTGGGTAATGGAGAAGGGAACCAACTAGGTCAAACGTTCTGGCTAGGAAACCCAGGTGATAAAGACGCCAAAATTCGACTTATCGGAAGCATATAAGAAAGCCGCTCAACGAGCGGCCCTTTATGTTTTCCTCAAAGAGGTCAGAAAAGCTTAACGACTGATCGGCTGATGCAGTACAACGGTAGTATCAAGCCTTTGAATGCCGTTAAATGATTCAATTTCATTACAAAGATGATGAATAGACTGCAGGTCGGGCGCTTCAATTAGGGCAATAATATCAAAGTTGCCACCAACAACGCTCGTTAAGCGAACCTCAGGGATTTCTTTAAGTGCATTCGTTACATCATTCTTCTTACCCTTTTCACAAGAGATCAGTAGATAACTAGCGGCTTTTCGCCCTTCATTTTCTACACGAATCTGTGCGGTATAGCCTTTGATAATACCGGTCTTTTCTAAACGATTAATTCTTTCTGCTACTGCTGTTCGAGACAAACCAATGTTTCGGGATAGATTTGCAATCGACTCTCGCCCATTCGACAATAGACTTGAAAGTATTTTTCGATCTAATTTATCTAAACCTTGTAAAGTCATGTTTGAAATCATGTGTTCTGCCTATTTTGTTTTTATATTGTTATTAAATCGACTCAGGGAGCGTAAAGTTATACAGCTCAGCAAGAGTGAATGGGTTTTTCTGTGTCAACGGAGTGATGCGTAAGCTCAAGTCCCTCCCTGACACTTTTATGTCACTGACAAAGCTGCCGTTATGAGTGTTTGTCAAGGTCGAGTCACCTAGCAATCTGTATATCGCCCATTGACCACTCTTATTTAAAACGTGCTGTCTGCCTTCATCGGTTACATCCTGGAGTGTGATACTAATATTGAAGTCACCATTTTGCGGTGGCCATGCCATTTCACGAATGCGGCTTGGACCGTGGTAGTAACTTATATTGGTATCTGCAATTTTTAAGCTCGCTCTAATCGCACTAGAATCAAGATCGAGTACTCTTGCACTAAACGGAATATGAACGCGGTTAGTGCTTTTATTAATTAATGTGTCTCGAATAACGTTATAGTTACGCAGTTGCACTAACAGAGCCGGAGAGATTGGCATCGTCTCGCCATCCACCTGTTTTGGCGTCCACAAATTGGTATCGTAGAACGGTGCAAAATTTTTCTGAATAAATGTGTCTAACAAACCACCGGAAGCAAACAGTAATTCAAAATCTTCAATTGAGATTTCCTCGGTCGCTGTTAGATCAAATGGGTATCGTCCTAGCCCTATCTCTTTAAACTTGGTGTAAATCTCGCTGTACCATTGGGTTTGAATGCCTTTAGCGGACTCTTTAATCATGACTGACCAGCTTTGTTGAACCACATCTAACAACCAGCTACGAACGGGTTCCGGTGATTTTTGGGCAATCTGTTTAAGTTTTATTAATGGGTCAGCTTCACTGCTGTTCATTCGATGCTGAGCTGCCGCTAGCGCCGCCATTTGCGGGTCAGGTGCATCAGCGATGTCTTTCATATACGTGCGAACACGGCTTAGCGCTGTTACGGTCTCATCCCAAGGAGTAGGGGAGTTTGGTGTTTCACTGACCTGAAGTTGGTTTAATAAGTGAAAAGCTTGTTCAACACGTTTCATCAACAAGTAATCAGGCTTAACTACTTCCTCTACTGCGTCTGATGCGGAGTCTGCCGCTGCCACGAGTTTCGGGTCTAGCTTTGAAATCAGAGCATTTTTTTCACCAACGGGTGAAAATTGTGTGTTGGCATAGACCTGCTTCAGTACGGTTGTCATTGGTGAAGAAGGGCCCGAGATTAAGTCTATCGCGTTCGTTAGATCGCCGACATTGTCATAGTTCTGGACTTTTAGTTCACTCAGCGCATTGCGCCAATTACTGATGTAGTCGTCAGTATATTTTTTACGTACTTCCTCTTTGAAGGCTTCTTGTTCTTCACTAGTAGGAATAACGTGTTGTGACAGACCTAAAACCCAGTTGTCACTGATGACTTGTTGTGACATTAGGTCCACGCGTGGTCGATAAAAAGTGCTAAAACCAGTGGAGGTATAGATCTTATCTACGATCAAGCGTTCGCTATCGATTGGTGTGTTGAACACATTGCTAAACTCGAAACCCACAGCTCGTTGCAGATCTAGGGTTCCTAAATCAATCGAATTTGCTTCGTTTAAAATGCCTGCATAAACGAGATCAACATTCGAATTTGCTAGCAATGAGCGACGTGTTGCGCGAACAAGATCCATATTGATATCAATTGGATCAAACTGTGTGCGAAAGTAAGCGTCCAAATAGCGCATCGCCTGATTGACGACGTCACTTTGGTTGCTCAAATCGTTCATCATTTGGAGAGTTTGATGACGCAAAAAACGGATATCACGCTTTGTTGGATCGTTTAGCATTAGATACCCCTTCAATAGAGGTAAAGCGCGTGTAAAAGTGTTTTGATTTTGTGTCAGTTGTAGACGGTAACCTTTCTCAATGAGAGGTATCAACTGTTGAGCAACGTCCTTAAGTAATGCTTCGTAAGCGATGCGAGTGCTTTGATCCAAACGGCTAATGTTGAGTGGTAATATCTCTTCATCCAAAGCCTTAGAACCTTTAAGCCACGCCCCATAAGAAGGCTCTATTGCTTTCGTCGCCTTCGCTAAAAGCTCATTGAATCTTGCATCTTGCTCCACTTGTGATTTGTCATCGATACTCAAGAGTTGATTCATCACGTGTAAGTTACTGTCTAATGTCGTGAAAAAGAAGTAACTGCCCCCAGTAAGCAGGATAATAGAGCCGAGTATTGCCAAACGGCTTTGTCTCTGAATTAGACGAAGATACGTCTTGTTTTCGCCCGCAAAGTCGCTTTCCGGCAATATTTGTGAATCAATCAGAAAGCGAGAGAAATAAGGCGTTTCTGTTAACTGAGTATGCTCTGACGCGATAATAGGTAAGTTGAAGTAATTACTACAACTTTTTGCAAGTAAATTGTACTTGCGACCGCCTTGCAGACTCGAACTAAAGAAAATCTCACGGATGTCTAGTGAATAGACACCGTTGTTAACATCACATAGACGCTCAAGCACATAGCTGACTTCAGACTGACATAGCTCAAACTGCTTAGGGAAAGCGAGTATTGCTTGTTTCTCATCAATGTCCGTTGAATTAGCGGATGCATCTAGCGCATTACTTTCAAGCACTCTCACTAGATTTCGATAGCTATCGCGGTAGTACTCTGCAAATACACCCTTGGCTTCTTTTAGTGGGATAGAGAGGAACTCAACACGTGTCTTGAGAGAGCTAAAGTGCATGTATTCTTTAAAGCCATCTAACTTGTCTAGCTTTGACATAATCAAATAGATTGGCAATGCTGAAGACGTTTTAGAGTTGATGGTACTCAAGCGCGCCAATAACGACGAAATGGTGTACTCTTTTTGCTCTGGCTCAGAGACGATCATGAACTCGAAATCGGTGAAGAATAGACACCCAGAAAATGGCTTTCGAGGTCGATGATGAATAACTTCTTCAATGAACGTATTCCATAAAGAAGCATCACTGCTTGATACTTCCTGGAACACTAAGCGTTGGTCTGGTTTGATGTACACAGCGCTGTCAGATTCGTACCATTCAAAAAAGTCATTCTTAGCGGTTCTAGTGCGATCCATCGGTTTGATTGCACTAGAATTAAATAAAAATTGACGTCGCCCTGACCCTTTATTGCCAAGCATCAGGTAAATTGGTTTCTTGCCTGAGTTAGCAAGAAGAGGCTGGATAACCATAGAAAGTGCTTCTTCCTCGGTTTCCAAATGTTGAGCTTTAGCGTTGTTCTTTTTCTTCAACCATAATGTGAATTGAAAAGTGACGTAAACAATGGCGATAGCACCAAGAGTCAGCCAAAGATAAAGTTGATCGATTTCGTCAAGAAAAAGCAGATAAATAGTGGTGATAATTGCAGCCACTAAAAACATCAATATAGTAGAAATCACCACTGGATTTCTAAACAGTTTTTGTTTGAACATAAGCCTAAAACTTCTTTAATTGTATTGTTATTTATTGTCAGTTTTTTCAGCTTGTAGCTGACTCAATTTATATAGGTAGATGTTCAGTAAAAGGGTTGCGCGGTCAATTTCCTTTTGCTGTGAATACTTTTCAGCGTATTCAATACGACCTAAAAGCGGGAATAACGAGTTACTGTATTCGTACGCCTTTTCAGAGTTCTTATCTACATTCTGTCTAGCTACGTTGGCAAACACCGTTCTTGCGTCTGAGAATCGCTTATAAACATCCATAAACTGGTCTTCTAAATGGGCGCTCTGTGTCAAAAAGTTTTGACGTAGCTGCTGTGCAGAAGACGAATCCGGATAGATTGCGATTAATTCATTGGTCAAGCTATCGAGCTCGCTGACGTTACTTACTTTTGCCGAGTCTAAAAACCAGTTATTCATCATAATATCGACACGATTAATGGCCTGCGTTTTCAATGACTGAGCATATTTTTTATTTTCGTAATCTAACGAGGCGACCAAATTTACAAGTTCATTAAGTGAAGCTTGATTAATTTTTTGTTCCAATGTTCGATAACGTTGTTGCTCGTACATGAAATGTGAACATATCGCAGTAACAATCAAACCAATAACGAAGTAGATCATAAATCGACCAGACTTTGCCGGTGATGCTTTCTCTTGGCTATTTAGGTTGGGTGATGGCACCGGTGCCGGAGAGGGAGACACATTCACTTTAATTTCAGGTGCCTTCTGCGTTGCTGTAGGAGCGCTAGTGTTGGCTTGTTTTTCCTCGCGTAACTCAGCCGCAATTTGTTGTTCTTTTATCTGCTCAATCCATTGATTCAAAATACGGCGAATGCGACCTAATGACGGCGCTTCAATACCGTAATGAAGACGAAGCTCTTCCTCAATCCTCAAGCATAATTGATGTGCTGCCTCTATCAATGGAAGCTCTTCTGGTAACGCCCGATGCTTATTAATTCGTTTTTCAGTATGCTCTACCATCCATTCAATAGCGCTCATTCGTGCCTTTGACTTTGAATGCTCTGGATACGCGTTGAACCAATATACGACACACACATCAAGTATTGAGTTTAACCCTTCAACAAGGCCTCTTAAGCCGTCGTTATAGGTTGACGCAACGGTAAAGTAACAGCAACAACGTAGGTCTTTCGCTTGGGTACTCAAGATCTTTTTTGAGAGTGTTTGAACCGTTTTCCACGAGACTCTCCCTGTGACTTTATTCAGGTTGTTTATTTGACGTTTAATTTCGTCAAAATCCTCAGAACCATTAGGATTAGAGCCGCTTGGGTTATTTTCATCGATTGGTCTTCGAGCGAAGTCGGTAAAAAACATAAGGAAAGTTCCAACTGATCATATAGAAGTATTAAGTTATATAGGATTTCACTACTGTTATATTAAATTATAAGCAGTGCACATCTGTCGCAATTCTATAGACAAAATAAGCGGATTAGATAATAAAAATTCATTAAAAGAAATTAAATTACTTTTAGTGTGATCTTTGTTCATAATATTAATATCAATAGTTAAGTCTATTTATAAGAAGAAACTTATATATGAAGATGAGAACGTTGATTAAAAAGTAACTAAATTGTTATCGGAGATTACGTTTTGTTCAATTAGCAATCAAATTCTGCTACTTCTATTTAAATAGAAAGATTTACTGTCTCGTCACTTAATCTGTAGTCGGTTCTTTAGTTTTTGTTTGTAGGTAAAACAACCAACCTGATAGTTGAAATGTATTAAATTATAGGTGTTTTTTTAGGCTTATTGAAAAAGAGAATATAATTGATATCTTTCGCCTCTAAGTAGAATATCGGTTTTCCTAGAGGGACGAAATGCTAAAACCAAGTCAAATTGGGCTGATTTCAGCCATGTGTCTATTTTCTTCTGTTGCAATGGCAAAAGGGGAGCGATATGGACTCTCTACCAGTATGTTGACTATCGATAGCATTAAATACGATGAAGGTAAAAGTGGTGAGCAGGATACGCTTAGGTTCGGCTTGGTTCATACTCGTCCTATTGATGAAAACAATAACCGTTGGCGTTGGTGGTTAGGGCTAAACTATCTAGCAGAAGATATTGAAGCGCCAGCAAACGGCTTATATCAAGAAGCGACGAACTATGAACTTCGTGTTGTTCCTCAATATGCGTTGACTTCTTGGAGTGTTTTCACGCCATACGTTGGTGCGGGCTTGTCTGTCGGTTACTCGCAATATTCTAATCGCTGGCAAGTAGACCAAGAGGGCTATCGTTATGAGAGTGTTGAAGACATCGACCAGTTTGAGTTAGGTGCGGTTGTGACCCTTGGTACTGCTATAAAGTTAGGCAGTAATCCTGACGCCCATATACAAATTATCCCGCAGGCCTCTTATATCCTTCCGGTTGTAAATGATGGAATTGGTGGGCTTGAACTATCAGTTTCTTTGCTCTTTTGAGGTTCGTAAATGTACTCAAATCAGCTAGTTTTATTTATCTCAAAGTGTCCAGAGGAATACACCGGTGCAAAGCATATTGAAATGCCTGAAAGTGGTGGTTCGATAGGTCGTTCCCCAAGCTGTAGCGTGTCTTTAGCCGATCACAACCGCTTTATATCGGGCACTCATTGTTTGCTCAGCGTGTATGGAGATACCTACTATATAAGTGACGTATCAACTAATGGCACAATGGTAAATGGGAATAAAATACTAAAAAATCAACCCGTTGCGATAGTTGATGGCGACATCATTTCTTTAGGGCAATATGAGATTGGTGTTTCTCTTGAGCACGTTACCTCAACACTAGACATCGCCGCTGATATTGCTCCTGAGCGAGTATCTAGCGATCCTCTGGTTAGTCTAGGAGATGCGGTTGTCGAAGAGGAAGAAAAAGTCGGTGCCTTAGAAGATTTGTTTATGGAGACTAAACAGGATGACATTGATTGTCATGATCCTGTTGCTCACCTTAACTTTTCGATGCAGCGAGATGACGATTACTTAATTCGTGATAATGAGCGTACAGAATCTGAACAACCTAGAACCGTGGAAAGCACACGTCAGGTGGTCGATGACAGTTTCAGTATATATTCCGAATTCGATCAGCCAAGCCTAATCCCTGAAGACTGGATGGCTGCGGAAACCAAGAGTAACGCATCAGTCAATGATGCATTAGCGCCAGAAAGCGGTAAGGCACATAGAGCCGATATTGCCTCAGCTGAGGTGATGCAACCTGGCACGGTAGCCCCAGATAGCACGATTCAAAGACAACATCGTACGCCTAATGTTACTGAGATGGTCGTAGAGCAGGCTAACACAGGGTCAAAATGGGAAGAGATGACCCAATCTTTTACGCCTTCTCCTAACACTAATCAGCAACTTCAAATACCTACGGCAGAGCACGCGATAAACAGTACGACGAAAGCACAAGTCGATACTGATGCGGCCGTTTGCTCTCAAGATATAGCGCAAGCGTTTTTTGATGGTTTGGGTATTCGAAATCCAGAGTTGATGACAAACGAGGCGCAGTTATTCAAGCAAATGGGCACTTGCTTGCGTTTATGTATTGATAACCTACAGAAAGAGTTGCACGAAGTGGAATCGTTAAAGGATGAGCAGAGTGCGAGTGAGGCTAACTCGAACATTGCAGAGCTAATGCTCACTTTGAATAGTCAGCAATTACTGGCTCCAAATGAACTGGTTGAACAAATGCTCGATGAGCTGAACGACCACCAAGTTATGTTTAACAAAGCACTGAATGAGCTCGTTTTAGAACAGTCTGAAACGAACGATCCCGTAGCATTTGCTAACAGGGTCGCTAGCCAGTCTTTGTTCTCAACTAAGTCAAAGCTGTGGGCCGAATACCTAGATTTCTACACTAATAATCGTCGCCTGCTTAATGAAACATCCTTAAAAGGGCTGATTAAGAAAAACTATAACAAAGTGATTAAGGGAAACCATGCGTAGTATCGCCGTATTACTCGGATTTGCCATGTTGTCCGGTTGTTCCATGTGGGATCAATTTAAAGAGTCCACAGGTATCACACCAGAAACTTCGTCGATTGAATTGGTTATTGAGGCATCACCTGTACTCAATGTGAGAAATGGGGGCCAGTCATCTCCAGTTATTCTCCGTCTTCACGAATTAAGTTCGCCAGTATTGTTCCGAAGCTTAGATTTCTTTGCCTTGTTTGAGAGCGATAAAGCGTCGTTGGGTGATGAGTACATCAAACGTTACGAATATCAAATACAGCCAGGTGGAAAAGTTCATGAAATGCTAACGCTAGACCCTGACACTCGTGCCGTCGGTTTTTCAGTGGCTTTTCGTGATATTGATGGTTCGTCATGGCGAAAAGTGGAAGTTATTGAAGAGAAGAGCGAGTACTACATCAAGCTCAAGTTAGAGGGCAGTGAGTTAATTTCTGATAACACTCGCGGCATTGAACAGGTTTACTTTTAAGGGATAGAAACATGTCTTTATACAATCCAGTTGTTTGGCAAGATGGAATGTTCATGAAGCCGCAGCATTTTCAACAACTCGATCGTTCGCAAAGTAAACTATCGAGCCTACTGAGTGCCAATGCATCGCCTTTGCATTGGGGAATTAAACGTTTAGAAATCAACTCTCAGTTACTAGCACTGGGTAAAATCGGTATTACTCGTGCTGAAGGTATTTTACAAGACCGGACACCATTTGAGCTTCCGTTGCTTGCCGAGTTGCCTGAAGTGAAAGATGTAGATCCTTCGATTGCCGATAAAGTCGTTTATTTGTGCTGTCCGTTACCATCGGAACGCTCTGAGTTATTTGGTACCAAAAAAGACGGTGCGCGCTATACGATGGAATCTCAAGAAGCGGTTGACGCTTGTTATGATTCGGAAGACATGGCAAATATCGTCGTCGGTAAGCTTAACTTTTGCTTAATGTACGATCATGAAGATAAGAGTGCTTACACGTCTATTCCGATCTTAAAGATCTCAGAAGTGAAGCCTGATGGCAGCGTGATCTTAGATGATAGTTTCATTCCTACCTGTATCGATATTCATGCGTCGACAGTACTGAGTAAATTTGCGACCGAGTTTGCTTCTATGTTGAAGCATCGCGCGGAATCGATAGTTCAGCGATTAGGGGTGGTGGATCAACAAGGCGTATCATCGGTTTCTGACTTTATGCTATTGCAAGCGCTCAACCGATACGAACCCTTGTTTTGGCATTTCGCAAGCACAGAAGCTGTGCATCCTGAGTCTTTGTATCGAATTCTTCTTCAGGCAGAGGGTGAGCTTTCGACGCTGTGCTCAACGACACGCCGACCTATTGAGTTTACGAAGTACAATCATGGTGATCTTACTAGCTGTCTTTCTCGTGTCCTAGACAGTGCAAAAATGACATTGAGCGTGATGTCTGAGCAAAGAGCAATTCCACTGACCTTAAAAGATCAGAACTATGGCATCAGAACGGCAGCAATCCCTGACAATAAGATCATTGATACGACAACCTTTATCCTCGCAGTTAAAGCCGACGTGACCTTGGATGTCCTGCATATCCAGTTTGTCAGCCAAACGAAGATCGGTTCTATCGATAACATACGTGACTTGATTAACCTTCAACTGCCTGGGATTGAGATTAAACCAATGCCAGTAGTGCCACGCGCGCTGCCGTATCACGCTGGCTACACCTATTTCGAGCTCGATAAAACGGGCGAAGAGTGGATGGCATTGAAGAATACTGCTGCGATTGCGATTCACGTTGCGGGCGATTTCGCTAACTTATCATTGCAACTTTGGGCCGTTCGTCTATGAGTTACGCAGAAACCGACGTCACCGTAGTCTTATTCCAACCAGAGCCTGGCAAACCAATGGAGGTAATGCCAGCGCCTGACTTGTCGAGAAACATCGCAGTACAAGATCTATCTATCGACAACATGGGTATTAACCCGCTAGTGGACCAGTTCTCATGGTTGATCGCCAGTCTGTCTTGTATGTCTTCGATCCCTTGGCTTGATGACCCGATGCCATTTCGTGAACAAGTGGCACGTGAGATTCGAAAAGGCGAACGAAAACTTAATGAAATGGAGCTCGATCGTGCTTCGGTTCTTGTAATTCGTTACTGCTTGTGTGCGGCGATTGATGAATCTGTTTGTCGGCAAGAATGGGGGGCAAATAGTCACTGGAGCCAGAACAGCTTACTGTCTGAATTCCATAATGAAACGTCTGGTGGTGATAAGTTCTTCGTTATTCTCGACCGCTTAAAAGCCGACCCTCGCAAATATCGTCACGTTATAGAGTTTCTCTATTTATTGCTTCAACTTGGTTTCCAAGGCAAGTACGGCCGTGAAGAGCGTGGTAACGAAAAGTTAGCGGAAATTGGCAGCACCATTTATCGATTAGTGCGAGATGACCGCCTAGCAGAACAAGAAAAAGTTTCTTTAATCAACCTTAAAGCTAAATACCTAAAGAAGCCGTTAAAAAGGGTAATTTCACCCAAGCTGATCTTAAGTCTTAGTGCGATGACGTTTGCGCTTATGTATGCGGCAACCTACATCGTCATAGACTTAAAATTTCAGCAACTGCTTGAAATGTATAGATAACCAGAGATCTAAAATGAGATCTTCTGCCAGTTTTAGGGCTTATTGTGAATATCACTGGTCTTTTAGTGAAATTCACTAGTTATTTAGAGAGATTGCAGTTTGCGATCTCTTTTATCATTCAATCAATAAAATTCAAATGGATTGGTTATGGGCGTAACAGTTGGTGCGAATGGACTTTCGATAGTTCATAAAGGCTCAGGGGGTGAAGCGAATGCAACGCTCCCAGATGTTTGTTTAACTAAGGTCGGCAAGCCAGTCGTCCCTATCCCTTATGGCAACAATGCTAAATCAGCAGACCTTGCTGGTGGGACTACGACAGTCTCTATGGATGGCGGTAACAGTGTCGCTATCAAGGGCAGTACGTTCTCAAAAAGTACCGGCGATGCGGGCGGTGACAGAAAAGGCGTTTCCTCTGGCACGATAGAAGCTGAAGCAAAATTCATTTCAGCCTCACCAACGGTTAAGTTTGAAGGCAAGGGCGTATGTCGCCTGTCCGATCAAATGACCATGAACAAAGCCAACACTATGTGTTTGGGTGGCGCACAAAACCCATCGGTTTCTGTGACTGAAGAGCAGGAAGGGACGTATACGGTTGATTTGTATCTCTCATACTCAGATGGTGAACCCGTTCAAGGCGCAACATACACTCTCACAGATCAATCTGGCGCGGTGTTTGAAGGAACACTAGACAACAACGGTAAAGCATCTGTTGGTGGCGTTGCTCCGGGGGAGTTTGCTATAGAGTACGGCGAGGACAGCCGCGATTTTATGCCAAATGTCCCAACCGAGACCAATCCCAACTTTAATCCGAGTGCGAACGCGCAGCTAATTATTGAAGAAGCTAAGCGTGGAGAAGTCGGTTTCTGGGAGAATGCGTGGAAGAGAATGTCTGGTGCTGCAAGCTGGGTTTGGGGCGTCATTCTTGGTGACTTTAACGATGATGCCTCCGTAGAACAGATCATTGCCAATACGGCCCTGACCATGATCCCTGTTGTCGATCAAGCAGCCGATGTCCGCGATTTATCAGCGAACATTATGACGTTGTTGAATGAGGAAGAACGTGAAAAGTCGGAAAACTGGCTAGCTCTTTCATTAACGCTTATCGGTTGTGTCCCGACATTTGGTAGTGCAGTCAAAGGCACTTGTAAAGTTGCGTTAAAAGGCGGTAAAGGAACATCAAAAGATACTTTGCTTGCTGTTTTAAGAGGCATGGGTAAAGGCGATCCAGAAAAATTCCTACGCACGTTAGATTGGATGGATTATGCAAAACAGACCAGCCAGATTGTTAGCGATGTTCTAAAACCTTGCATTGAAGTGGCAACTGAGTTGGCTTCATACGCAAACAGAATGGGTGCAGATGAGCTCGGTACGTATTTCTTGAAATTAGCGGATGAGGTAAAAATCATCGATAAGATGGTACCGGATAAGCTTAAAGAAGCGATGGGCGAGTTTGATGACCTTTTTGCTCGAATTTTAGGTAAGAGTGAGAAAACTTACCCAGCAAAAGTAAAACATAATACTGGCGAGTCTGCACAGTCAGGAAAGAGTTCTGCGAAGGCAAATGAGGACAAAGATAAAAAAGATTTTGTCTGTCCCGTTTGTAAGAAAAAACCAGAAAAATGTGATGCTTATTAGAGGTCAATACCATCATGGCTAAAAACTCAACTGCAAAAACACATAGTCTTATAAAAGGTTCAGGGCCTGCTTTAGCAAAAGCAATTAAATCTAAGCACTATAAGTCGGGCTTCAATGAACATTTATGGGCGGATGGACGTTTGAAGGGGGATGACGGACAGTTCGGACTTCAGGCTCACCACATCATAACAACTAAAAACTTAGATACTCCAGAGTGGAAAAAATACAGAGAAGCATATGAGTATGATATAAACACCTGGAAAAATGGGGTAATGTTCCCTTCCAAAACGGATATCGCTTGTCAAGTCAATACACACGTCCATAAGTCTGGCCATGGTGGAGGTTTGGACTTCAAGACCGAGCAAGAACAGTTTTGGGAAACAAGTTCAGATCTTGAAAGTGGTGAACTTACATCAATTCCGGTAACAAAGGTTCCTGACCCCGTAGCATCTAAGTTGCGGCTGGATGATATAAAGTATATAAAGTCAGTTAATCGAGATATTAAAGGTGTAAAAGAAAGTGCAAGAAGAGGCTATTATTGCAAATCAGGGAATAAAAGGCACTTTCAGTCTGATTTAGACGACGTCTCTGAAGACGTTTTAGTGTGTTTAGATAGCTTTTTATATACAATTTCGACTTTTGGTCATGATTACTCTCCGGCAAGTGACATAGGTTGTGCAGGCGAGAGTAATATAGAAAGCAAGAATAAATCAAGAAGCGCATGCCCAAGTAGATCTTCCAAGCTACCGGAAGAAAAACACAATATAAAGAATGTAAAAGGTAAGACTATGAAACCTAGAAAACTTGAGGTTGGAAAATGAGTGAATATTTTTTTGCAAGAGAGTGTGTCAATTCCCCAATTTATTGTTTTCCAGATGAATACATCGATTCCGTGCCCTTAACGAGTTTTACTTACCCTAAAGCACCTGTTCCCTTGATAGTCGAATTTCTTCCACAAGATGATTATGAAATCCCAGATATACTTGAAATGCCAAATTTCTCGATTAAGAAAAATGAATTTTCGAAATTAGATTTTAATAACATTTTTGGGGTTAATTGGGTCGATATTAAACTTCATGATAAAGGCGAACATGATTTTCTTATGCTACAAGTTGTCAACGAGATTAAGTTGATTGATAGATCTGAAAGTAAGATCAAGAGGTACCGAAAGGATTCTAATGGTGATGAGATGATTAGTGGTATTCTTAATCTTATATTAGATGAAAAACTAATTCAGACTATACCAGTAGATAGAAGACAGATAGTGATAGATCCTGGTTGGTTGAAGTGTGTTTTTTTCCATAAAAGTTTAGTTGAAAAAATAAAAAATTCTAAGCTAGTCGGTGTGGAATTTATACCGGCAGACGGCTATTCAGACTTTAGATAGATGAAATTAAATTTAAATGACTTTTATGTAAATAACAATCCTAAAGTAATATGTATATTAAGTTTATTAAAGAAAATTTAAGCAATATTCTACCAGAAAAAAGACCAGGTATGGTTTTTTCTAACCCTGACTTGTTTATTATTTTTGACAATACTATCCGATTCGTAATTTGGGAAGAAATTTTAGAAAAGTTAAATGAATTTTGGTTAGAAGGAAAAGATACTTGGGATAGTCATTTTGATTTTGGTAGTAATCCCGACGATTATGATAGACAGTTTGATGATTATAAAACAATTGAACTTTTACAATTCCCAACCCTGACAGATTTAGAAGTAGAAGAAAAATATGCTTTTGTTTTTAACGAGAATAATGAATTATATATTAGTGAGAACTTCGTTAAAGACTTGAAGTCAGCTGGATGTGTCGATGTATGGTATGATACCACAGCTCCATATGGCCGTTATTAGACTGCCAGCATTGAAAAGCGTCTCATGGCGCTTTTTCTTTAATACTACGATTGAAGCACCGCTGATGCCTGTTGAATTAAAGAACAAGAATAAAATAAGAACGTCAGAAGTTGTAAATGAGCGATTATTACTTTGCTAGAGAAATTGTTGAAACACCACTTTATGATTTTCCGGATGAATTTTCTTATTCGGTTCCATCCAACGTATTAACATATCCTAATCAGCCAATTCCGCTTGTAAAAAGGTTTGCTCCTACAGAAGATTATTGATGTGTTTTTAATTCCTTCACTAGTAATATCGCCTTATGAGTGTAAGAGAGCAAAGCAAGATAATTACCAAACAATAAAGAGGTATAAGATGGAGTTTTCGGTAATCTCTGAGGACTATATGAGAAGTTCAACGGTATTCCAATGTGTGGATGATCGTGAATTTCTATATAGTACAAATAATTTTCACCCAACGAGTTCGGAGAGTCCAATAAGATGGGAGGATAAAATGTAACTTCCTCCATGGTTCACCCCATTTCGGACAATGGTGACATATGTGTTACTAAAGAATTTGCAGATCTTGTAATGAGCTTTGATCCTTATGGTGTAGAGTTTTATCCAGCATCACTATCGACTAAAGATGGAGTCATCACCGATCGATATATACTAGCTCTGAATAACATTCAAGACGTTGTCGACTTTGAACGAAGTGTTGTAGAAGTATCACCAAACAATGGGGACCTGATCGTCCACCGATTGTTTCTAAGCCCAGAGAAAATTTTAAAGATCCCCTTCCATAAACGGGTGGTTTATAGGGCTAAAGGAGCTGATACTGCAGTATTTTTCGCTCCAGAAATCTATGATTTGATTAGTAATGATTCAAGATTTTCTCTAGTTAGGAAAATGAAGAAGAATACATCTATGCGTGCACCTAAATTTTAGGGGAAAATAATGAAAGAAGACTATATTATTTTAACAAAGCAAAACTTAACTAACTTCCCATTCCAGCAAACCCCTAAACCAATAGTGCCAGTAGAGCCTGATCTGCTTTTGGAAATGACTTTTTCTCCGAAGCTATTTATCATCAGTGATATTGCGTCAAAAGTAGAGAAACTGGTCGTACACGGAGTAGAGTGGTTAGACGCTCGCGTGGATTGTTCTCCAAGCCAGCCATCTGATGATGAAATTAAAGTTTACGAAGATTATCGTATGCCTTACATACATCAAACTTATAAATTGACGGATAAAGAAAAACAATATGGCAAGTTGAACTGGTTAGATATCGAGTCAACAGAGTTTGATTTCTCTAAATTAGAAAATATCCCCTTAGAAGAACGATTGATATTTAAACTAGAAGAAGATTTTGGCTTAGTTTTCATTCACAAAAGTGTGATTGACCTTCTTAAAAAAGACGTCAAGGACGTTTGGGTTAGGGATGTATAATAAGCGCCGAAAGGCGCTTTTTTGAGCACGTAACTTCAATTTATGTAATGTGTTGAGTATTTTGTAAGAGGAAACGCAAGCTGAACGCTTAGCCTTCTTTTTATTATTTGTTTAAGAAGCATGGTGTGATACCAATTAGTGAAGAATATTATGTGTTATCAAATGACTACACAAAGGTGAATTTTGTAGTAAACATGGAAGATGAACGTGGATTTAGTTTGTTAATGGATAAAGCGATATCTACAACCATGCATGTTAACTTTGAGTGTATTAGCTTAAAGAATTTCAGCGCTATCGATGCTCCGTTTGATGTTTCTGTCAACACTGAGATATTGTTTGACCTGGATTTTCTTGCAGTATTATCAGAATTAATGCTATACAAAAACTCACTTGTTCCTGCTAAGATCAAAGAGAAAGAGTTTGTTTATCTTCATTGTTATAATATTATCGATATAGAGAATGAAGTTAAGGGGTTTAACTTTGATCTATTATCAGAAATACCCGTCGAGGAAAGGTTGGTATTCAAACCCTCTTATGGTTCTATCGTTGTTTTTTTTCATAAATCAATTATAGAGAAAATCAACTCTGTTAAGAGTTTTTCATATGCAAAGTATCAAAAGGCTTCCGATTGGTCAGTTGAATGGGAAATGTCATGAATTATACAGAGCATAAAATTGATGACCTAGTTAGCTTGTATAATTATAAAATCCGACTTGTTAAAGTTGAGCCGGATATATCCCAAACATACGGATTAAGTATTTTTATAAGTGATTATGTTAAAAGGAAAATACGTTATATTGATGCTCTTAATTTAACTGAGGGTGTTATATCAATCCGTTATTTTAAGACAGATTATTTTTTGTCTGGTTATTATAAGTTGGAACCAATATTACGAGATGAAAGTTCGTTTTTTACAAATGAAGAAGGGCATGTTTTTTTCTAAAGACTTATATGAAGATCTATTTAAAAATAAATTTTATGTTTTGATCGATTTTTTAGTATCTAGTATAACTGATCGTGTTTGTACTGGTTGTCAACCTTGTTTACGTAATGAAATTAGGAGCTTTCTACGTTTAAAATGCAAATAACATACTTAAATGAGGACTTTAACGAGGGTGAATCATTATTTACTTCCGTTGATATTCGGTCGTCTTTCTATGATGATAATGATTTCACTCCTACTTCTTGTAAAAGTGAGATTGTGTGGAAAGATGATGATATCTATGAAATTGAAGCATTAGATTTAATCAAAGGTGGCGCTTTTAATGTCACTAAGCCTATTGCTGAACTAATTATGAGTTTCGACCCATACGGTGTTGAAGTTTATCCCGCAAAATTAACCTGTTCCGGAGACGGAGTGTTAACTGAGCGCTACATAATAGCAGTAGATAACTTAGTAGATGTCGTTGATTATGATAAAAGCATAAAAGTGACTGACGTAACTACTCGTTTTTACTTATCTGATGAAAAGATCAAGGAACTTCCGGATAGCAAGAGGCATGTTTTTAAACCTGTCGGAATGACAAAAACGTTCTTCTCAATCGAGTTGTTTGAAGCGCTTGTCCGTTTAGATGAGGAGGGTAAAATAAACACTAGTATCGTTGCCTTTTCATTTGATACATCCGAAGAGACGCCCCGAGTCTAGTGTAAGTAGGTAAATATAATAATGACTAACTACATAGTTTTATCTAAACAATCTTTGACTGACTTCCCATTCCAGCAAAGCCCTAAGCCAATAGTGCCAGTTGAGCCTGATTTACTGCTTGAAATGACCTTTTCTCCAAAGTTATTTATCATCAGCGATATTGCGTCAAAAGTGGAGAAACTGGTCGTACACGGAGTAGAATGGTTAGACGCTCGTGTCGATTGTTCTCCAGGCCAACCAACAGATGATCAAATTAAAGTTTACGAAGATTATCGAATGCCTTACATCCATCAAACTTATAAATTGACGGACAAAGAAAAACAATACGGCAAGTTAAACTGGTTAGACATCGAGTCAACGGAGTTTGATTTCTCTAAATTAGAAAATATTCCCTTAGAAGAACGATTAATATTTAAACTAGAAGAAGACTTTGGATTAGTTTTTATTCACCAGAGTGTGATTGACCTTCTTAAGAAAGACGTCAAAGACGTTTGGGTAAGGGATGTATAATTAATAGCGCCGAAAGGCGCTTTTTATTTTCAGCCCTAAACCACCTACTTCAGTAGGTGGTTATCATCCGTTTCGGCTTTGCCTGTAAAACTACTCATGTTAA
>NZ_JAWOQP010000069.1:0-1587 GCF_033337375.1 Vibrio sp. YT-17 | reverse complement strand
AATGTTCAGTATTCATTGAGCCGAACAAAATCTTAAATTGAAGAGTTTGATCATGGCTCAGATTGAACGCTGGCGGCAGGCCTAACACATGCAAGTCGAGCGGAAACGAGTTATCTGAACCTTCGGGGAACGATAACGGCGTCGAGCGGCGGACGGGTGAGTAATGCCTAGGAAATTGCCCTGATGTGGGGGATAACCATTGGAAACGATGGCTAATACCGCATGATGCCTACGGGCCAAAGAGGGGGACCTTCGGGCCTCTCGCGTCAGGATATGCCTAGGTGGGATTAGCTAGTTGGTGAGGTAAGGGCTCACCAAGGCGACGATCCCTAGCTGGTCTGAGAGGATGATCAGCCACACTGGAACTGAGACACGGTCCAGACTCCTACGGGAGGCAGCAGTGGGGAATATTGCACAATGGGCGCAAGCCTGATGCAGCCATGCCGCGTGTGTGAAGAAGGCCTTCGGGTTGTAAAGCACTTTCAGTCGTGAGGAAGGTAGTGTAGTTAATAGCTGCATTATTTGACGTTAGCGACAGAAGAAGCACCGGCTAACTCCGTGCCAGCAGCCGCGGTAATACGGAGGGTGCGAGCGTTAATCGGAATTACTGGGCGTAAAGCGCATGCAGGTGGTTTGTTAAGTCAGATGTGAAAGCCCGGGGCTCAACCTCGGAATAGCATTTGAAACTGGCAGACTAGAGTACTGTAGAGGGGGGTAGAATTTCAGGTGTAGCGGTGAAATGCGTAGAGATCTGAAGGAATACCGGTGGCGAAGGCGGCCCCCTGGACAGATACTGACACTCAGATGCGAAAGCGTGGGGAGCAAACAGGATTAGATACCCTGGTAGTCCACGCCGTAAACGATGTCTACTTGGAGGTTGTGGCCTTGAGCCGTGGCTTTCGGAGCTAACGCGTTAAGTAGACCGCCTGGGGAGTACGGTCGCAAGATTAAAACTCAAATGAATTGACGGGGGCCCGCACAAGCGGTGGAGCATGTGGTTTAATTCGATGCAACGCGAAGAACCTTACCTACTCTTGACATCCAGAGAACTTTCCAGAGATGGATTGGTGCCTTCGGGAACTCTGAGACAGGTGCTGCATGGCTGTCGTCAGCTCGTGTTGTGAAATGTTGGGTTAAGTCCCGCAACGAGCGCAACCCTTATCCTTGTTTGCCAGCGAGTAATGTCGGGAACTCCAGGGAGACTGCCGGTGATAAACCGGAGGAAGGTGGGGACGACGTCAAGTCATCATGGCCCTTACGAGTAGGGCTACACACGTGCTACAATGGCGCATACAGAGGGCGGCCAACTTGCGAAAGTGAGCGAATCCCAAAAAGTGCGTCGTAGTCCGGATTGGAGTCTGCAACTCGACTCCATGAAGTCGGAATCGCTAGTAATCGTGGATCAGAATGCCACGGTGAATACGTTCCCGGGCCTTGTACACACCGCCCGTCACACCATGGGAGTGGGCTGCAAAAGAAGTAGGTAGTTTAACCTTCGGGGGGACGCTTACCACTTTGTGGTTCATGACTGGGGTGAAGTCGTAACAAGGTAGCGCTAGGGGAACCTGGCGCTGGATCACCTCCTTA
>NZ_JAWOQP010000068.1:0-1643 GCF_033337375.1 Vibrio sp. YT-17 | reverse complement strand
GAACTCATCAACGGCGATTTCTGCTTGTTTTAAGCTATCTTGTAGACCCCAGTGAACCAAAGCCAAATCTTCAGCTGGACGACCATCTTGTTCAAAACGTTTTAGCGTCGCGGAGCTTAGGTATAGCTGACTGAGAATGTCACCTAAACGCGCAGATAAACGCTCTTTACGTTTCAACGAACCACCAAGTACCGCCATTGAGATATCAGACAGAAGCGCTAGGTTGGCACTGTAACGGTTTAGCTGTTGGTAGTAGCGTTTCGTAGCATCTTTAGTCGGTGCCGATGAACCGAGACCATCGCTCAAACCAAACCAAATACTGCGAACGAGGTTACTCATGGTAAAGCTCACGTGGCCAGCTAACGCTTTGTCGAATTTCTCAACCGCGTCGCTCGCTTCTGAGTAAGCTGCGTTCATTTCTTCAAGTACATATGGGTGACAACGAATCGCACCTTGACCGAAGATGATCATCGAACGAGTCAGAATGTTTGCACCTTCTACCGTTACGGCGATTGGAGAGCCTTGGTAGCCACGAGCGAGGAAGTTTGAAGGGCCTAAACAAATGCCTTTACCGCCGACAATGTCCATCGCGTCGATGATGCTTTGTTGACCGCGGTGGGTACAGTGGTACTTCACAATTGCAGAAATAACCGATGGCTTTTCACCTAGGTCGATACCTGCAACAGTTAGGTTGCTGGCCGCATCCATGACGTATGCATTACCGCCAAGACGCGCCAATGGCTCTTCAACGCCTTCCATGTGACCGATTGGTTGTTTGAACTGACGACGAATGCGAGAGTATGCACCCGTTGCCATCGCAGCCGATTTGATACCACCCGTCGAGTTAGAAGGTAGCGTGATGCCACGGCCGACCGACAGACATTCCACCAGCATGCGCCAGCCTTGCCCTGCCATTTTCTCACCACCGATGATGAAATCGATAGGAACGAAAATGTCTTTACCACGGGTTGGACCGTTCTGGAATGGCACGTTTAGTGGGAAATGACGGTTGCCGATTTCTACACCTTTCACATCCGTTGGGATCAGCGCACATGTGATACCAAGATCTTCTTTATCACCAAGCAGGCCTTCTGGGTCACGCAGTTTGAATGCAAGGCCAAGTACCGTCGCAACAGGTGCAAGCGTGATGTAGCGTTTGTTCCACGTTAGACGCATACCCAACACTTCTTTGCCTTCCCATTCGCCTTTACAAACGACGCCGTAATCTGGGATTGAGCCTGCGTCTGAGCCAGCCTCTGGGCTAGTTAGTGCGAAACATGGGATTTCTTTACCTTCAGCTAGGCGAGGTAAGTAATAGTTTTTCTGCTCTTCAGTGCCGTAGTGTTGCAGTAGTTCACCAGGGCCTAACGAGTTTGGAACACCAACGGTAGATGACAAAACGCCAGAAACACCCGTCAGCTTTTGCAGTACCAAAGATTGAGCGTATGCAGAGAACTCTAGACCACCGTACTTTTTCTTGATGATCATGGCGAAGAATTTGTTGTCTTTCAGATACTGCCAAACTTCAGGTGGTAAATCCGCGAGTTCATGCGTTACTTGGAAGTCGCTGACCATAGCACACACTTCGTTTACTGGGCCGTCTAAGAACGCTTGCTCTTCAGCGCTAAGTTTTGGCGCTTGAG
>NZ_JAWOQP010000067.1:0-1726 GCF_033337375.1 Vibrio sp. YT-17 | reverse complement strand
AAGTAGGGCTATTTCTTGTCTTAGCGTTTCCAGCTCTTTAAGAAGCACGGTTTGCTGTTTGGCTTTCGCGAAGCGGCGTTCTTCTTCTTCCTGACGCCAAACGTGATAGTCCGCTACCGAGCGTTCTGCTTTTTGCAGCTCTGCCGCCACATTGGCAACTCGGTATTCTTGGCGTTGAACGGCTTTATCGGCGCGGTCTGCACGAATTTTCTTAATTTCTAATAATCGTTCGATCATTGACCTGCGATGCCTTTCAGTTGAGCGATAGCACCTTCAAGGTCGCTTGGCTCATGGGTACCTTGACGTAAAAATGCGCGAATATCGTCACTTTGTGCGATTGCCAGATCGGCTCGAGGGTCAGCGCCATGTTGGTACTCGCCGATTTTGATAAGCAGCTCGACTTCTTCATATTTCGCCAACATTTCACGCAGATGCGCGGCAGATGCTTGATGATCCGCTTCGACAATTTGGTTCATTACTCGGCTTGCTGAGCGGAGCACATCGATGGCCGGGTAGTGGTTCATTGCCGCCAATTTCCGGGAAAGGATAATGTGTCCATCCAGAATGGATCGCGTTTCATCTGCGACAGGCTCGGTCATGTCGTCACCTTCGACCAATACGGTGTAAAGGGCAGTGATAGAGCCTTTGTCCGATTGGCCGGCACGCTCCATTAGTTTTGGCAGCGCGGCAAAAACAGAAGGCGGATAACCGCGTCGAGTTGGTGGTTCACCAGCGGCAAGGCCAATTTCACGTTGCGCACGAGCAAAACGCGTGACGGAGTCCATCAGCAGCAAAACGCGCTTGCCTTGGTCTCGGAAATATTCGGCGATTGAAGTCGCAACGAACGCCGCTGTTGCGCGCTCCATGGCTGGTCTGTCGGATGTCGCAACGACCAGTACTGAACGCGCCATACCATCTTCGCCCAAGTCGTGTTCGATGAACTCTCGCACTTCTCGCCCACGTTCGCCAATCAGAGCCAGAACGGTTACGTCTACGTCCGCAGAGCGAATCAGCTTCGCCAGCAAGGTACTTTTACCGCCGCCAGCCGCAGCGAAAATGCCCATACGTTGGCCTTCACCACAAGTGAGCAAACCATCTATGGAGCGAACGCCAAGCGAAATTGGTTTTTCGATCAATTTACGCTGCATCGGTGGCGGGGCATCACGATAAACGGGATACCAAGCACTTGGCTCTTGGCTTTGCGCACCATCGAAAGGGCGGCCCAGTCCGTCGAGGATTTTACCCAGCAAGTGATCGCCAACACCGACTTCGTGCATTTTCCCCATCGGGCTCACCTCGGTATTGGATGAAATGCCAAACATGTTGCCAAGTGGGGTAAGCAGCGCGTGATGTTGTTGAAAGCCGACGACTTCAGCCAACAACGATAAGGTTTGATCGGGATTGCGCAGCTCACACAACTCTCCAACGCGTACGCCCGGCACCACAGCCTTGATGATGGTGCCGGTTACTTGAGTAACGCGTCCGCGAATTTGGATCAAACGCGTTTGTTTGATCGCAGATTGCTGAATATCGGTGATGTATGAGAAATCGTTCAATGTAAAAAATATGCGCAATGATTGATGCTGGGAGAATAGAAAGGATGGGTTGGTATTTATAGTGAATATTGGTCGGGAGTTTTTAGAAAACTGAAAGCGCACTAAAAAAACACGTCTGATTTTGACAGCCTGATAAAAACGCACTTCATATAATTCGCTTGTAGTGTACG
>NZ_JAWOQP010000066.1:0-1739 GCF_033337375.1 Vibrio sp. YT-17 | reverse complement strand
ACAGCGGCGATACGCCTGCGGTTGATTTCGTTGGCACGTATATGCTGTTGCCCAACTATTCGCAGCTACTCAGTTGCTAGTTCTTCTTCGGCTACGACCTCGTTCGTAGCCGGCTCTAACTCTTCTGTTATCTCCTCAACCAGCTCTTCTTCCGGTTGCTCTAGATTCGCCTCTGCAATGCCATGGAAGCTCGATTCCTCCGGCTGAGCATCGTTCGTTGGTACGTTCGGCGTTAAGTGGTCTGGCTGTTGTGGTGAGTCGCAGTCATTACGTGATATTTCACCATCGAGCAGATCGCCTATGATTATGCCGCAGTGATCCTTGAGCTGGAATGTCAAACCGCTGAGTGGGTTGTTGGCCATGTCAAACTCGCCGCCAATCTGACCGGATATGACATTGCCGGAGATGGTTACAGGCTTGAGTGATACAGCGCCTCGCTGCGCGTGCACTCGAATAGGGGAAAACGTGATGCTCTTAAGCGACTTATCGGCTTGTGAGCGTAGTGTCGTTTCTCGTAGGTTTGCTTCCACTTGCCCCGTTAAGCTGTACGCCAACATATTGTTGTCACCAGATAGACCTTGCAGGTCGAGATTGAGGTCAGAAAATCCATCTACCGCGAATACATCGGGGAGGTATGGGTGAAGTAGTTTGAGTGGAATGCCATCCGCACTCAGATTAAGCGCCCAAGGTTGGCTTGCCGTACTTAGATCAAGTTGACCAAAGCCTTCAATGTAGCCTTGTTCTAGCGGGGCAAACAGACGAGAGAGTTGCCACAACCCTTGCTCACTTTGTGTCGAAATCGCAGCATGAGAAGACAGAACTTGGTCGTAGCTCGCATTTACGACACTCGCGTCGAGACTGCCATGCCATACGCCCCAAAAACGGTGTTGGCGCTTTAACTTTAGCGCTTTTCCTTCGACGTTTAAGCCAGAGAGTTGCCAGAATGGTTCGTGCGCTAATTGGATTATCTGACTACGTTCAATATCAAGTTCTTGGATATCCACTTCTTGTAACGCGCTGGTGGCGGCCTTCCACCAATCCTTGTTGTCATCAGACTGGATAGCCCATTTCAATCCTTGAACAGAAGCCGTGTCGAGTTGCCAGTGCGTCGGTTTGAATTGACCAGAAACCTGTACGCGGCCTTGCTGCCAATCTAGGCTCAGTTCTTGGAGCTGGATATTCTCGGGCGTGAAAATGGCGTTCAAGCGTGGCTCTATTGCGGTTTGCTCTTGGAAACGAACACTGTCAGCTTGTAAAGACACTTTGGCAGTGGCATTCCATAGAGACGCAGGCAGTGAGGCATCTTCAACGGACAGTTCAAGGTTTTGCCAGTGCCATTCACCCCATTCAATATCGGCGTTAAGCAAGTCGAGGCTATTGATATGGTTAATGGTGAACGGCAATTCTTGCCACGGTTTAGAGAGTAAAGATCGTCGCTGTGTATTGGTGATTGCCAACTTATCAATCGTGACATTGACCAAAGACCAGCCTTGCGGATATTGCTCACCTTGCCCTGAGATTTGGCTATTGCGCCATTTAAAAGACGTGCCATAGAGGGTGCTGTTTTGGGCTTGATAATCCACATCAACCAGTACTTTTTGTATCGCCTCACCGTGCCAATACATTTGCTCCGCAGAGGCCTGAATAGCGCCGTAAGGCCATAATTGTTGAGCGTTTAGCCAAGTAGGATCTTGGATTTGGATACTCAATCCAGTTACGGAAAAGCGCGCATCCGCGTA
>NZ_JAWOQP010000065.1:0-1755 GCF_033337375.1 Vibrio sp. YT-17 | reverse complement strand
GATGTCGACGCTGTTAACGTTGATTTCCGATCATCCGCCGCTTGGAGTAGCATCATGAGTTACGATCAAGCGGTTCTCAATCGAATTTGGTCAGAGACCATTTTGACTGAGCTTCACCGATTTGGTGTGAAGCATGTTTGTATCGCGCCGGGGTCGCGTTCGACTCCTTTGACTTTAGAAGCGGCGGAACAGCCAAATTTTTCCATTCATACTCATTTTGATGAGCGTGGATTAGGTTTTATGGCGCTTGGTTTGGCGAAAGCGAGCCAAGAGCCGGTAGCCGTTATCGTGACTTCTGGCACTGCGGTCGCAAACTTGTTGCCTGCGGTAGCAGAAGCTAAATTAACGGGCGAAAAACTGGTTTTGCTTACTGCTGACCGCCCTGTTGAACTCGTCGGTTGTGGCGCAAACCAAGCAATTAATCAGCTTGGGATTTTTTCGCAGCATGTATCGGCAAATTTGAACTTGCCAAGTCCGAGCTTAAATACGCCGCTCAACTGGTTAATCACTTCGGTTGATGAGGTGATGTTTAACCAGCAGTTACATGGCAGCGCGGTTCACATTAACTGCGCCTTTCCTGAGCCGCTGTATTCTGACGGGGAAAAAAGCGCTTACCAAAGCTACCTGAACAGTGTCGAAGCGTGGCGCAAAGGCGGTCAAACATATACTCAACGATTCGTCAGTCCATCATTCCGTGACATTCCATTTTGTGCTGATAGAAAAGGCGTGGTTGTTATTGGCAGCTTACCTGCTGATCACGCGCAAGCGGCAAAAGCGTTTGCACAGCAAATGGGGTGGCCTGTATTGGCGGATCCGCAAAGTGGAGTTAGCTCCGGTTGGTCACATTATGATTTGTGGTTACAACAGCCTAAGTTGGCCAGCCAACTCGACGAATGTGATTTGCTGCTCCAGTTTGGTAGCCGCATCATATCTAAGCGATTGAACCAATGGATTAATAAACAGGTGTCGCAAAGCCAACAAGGCCGAGATGTTCAGTACTGGTTTATCTCGCCAAGTTTAAGCCGCGATAACCAAACACACCTTCCGCAATTGCATTGGGCTGCATCACCTAAAAGTTGGGTCGAGCGTGTTGATGTTAAGAGCTCAAGTACTCAAGGGTGGGCTGATGGATTGCTGACCGATATAACCCATGTTCGCGCTCACATTCGCGATGAGTTTCTGTCTTCATCAGCTTCAACGCTTAATGAAATCGCGTTAGCGGCTGACATTGAAGAGCGAACGCAGAGCGTCGATGTCTTTCTCGGTAACAGCTTGTTTGTTCGATTGGTCGATATGTTTGGCCGATTAAATACTGAGGTGTTTACCAATCGCGGAGCGTCGGGTATTGATGGTCTATTTGCCACAGCTTCTGGTGTGCAGCGCTCACGAGGCAAGCCGCTATTGATGTACATCGGAGATACATCGGCGCTTTATGACCTCAACTCGCTCGCGCTGTTTTCTCGTAATGATCTGCCATCAGTACTTGTGGTCACAAACAATGATGGTGGTGCGATTTTCGATATGTTGCCAGTGCCTCAGGAGCATCGCACTGCGTACTACCAAATGCCCCACGGTTATCAGTTTGAACATGCAGCTAAGCAGTTTGGCTTAAAGTATGAAAAGCCAACTACATTACAAATGTATCAAGCAATGATTGCCGAGCACTTGTCGAGCGGCCAAGGCACAATGCTGGTGGAAGTTCAAACTCCACCAAGCCAAGCCGCAGAGTTGATAAAGGCATTTAATAAGAGCCTA
>NZ_JAWOQP010000064.1:452-1845 GCF_033337375.1 Vibrio sp. YT-17 | reverse complement strand
GCTCAATGCCTCTCTGCTTCTGCGTCCATTCAATTTTGAAACACTGGCAACATACGTATATAACTTTGCCTCGGATGAGCATTTAGAATTGGCAGCTCTGCCTGCTGTATTGTTGGTTCTTGTTGGGTTGATCCCGCTTGTTGTTGTTAACCGTTCACTGGAGCAAAATCACTGATGAGCTGCGCACTATCAATTAAAAACCTAACTTGCCAATACGATGCTCAAACCGTTTTAGAGTCTTTGTCGCTTGAAGTGGAACAGGGGCAAATCGTTTGTCTTTTAGGGGCGAGTGGTTGTGGCAAAACGACATTGTTGAAAGCGATTGCTGGTTTGCTGCCTCTTACTTCTGGTCAAATGAGCTTAAATTGTCAGACGATTGATGATGGTGAAAATTGGTTGCCGCCAGAAGAGCGCAATATCGGAATGATCTTCCAAGATTATGCACTATTTCCTCATCTGACAGTTGCGCAAAATATAGCCTTTGGCTTGAAGCATCAATCTGCACAAGAAAAGCGCGCGAAAGTCGATGAAATGCTAGAACTCGTGCACCTTCAAGGTTACGCCGATCGTTATCCACATCAGCTTTCTGGTGGGCAACAGCAGCGCGTTGCGATTGCCCGTTCTCTGGCTTACAGCCCTGATTTGCTGCTTTTGGATGAACCGTTTTCCAATATTGATACTCAGGTTCGTCACGAGTTAATTAGCGAGATCCGTAAGATTTTTAAGGCACAAGGCGTTACAGCGATTTTCGTGACTCACAGTCGTGAAGAAGCATTTGCGTTTGCCGACAAAATGGCGGTGATGAACCACGGTGTTATTGAGCAATACGGCACGGCTTCAGAACTCTACTACCAACCTTCGAGCAAGTTTGTTGCAGACTTCTTAGGTGGTGGTAGCTACCTAGCCGCAACGCGCATTTCAGATACGGAATACGAAACCCATATTGGTGTAGTTGAGGCGAGTGCGCAGCAAGAGATTCAAATACAATCTGCTTGTTCATTACTACTGCGACCACAACACGTCCAAATTCAATCGGATGAAGACAGTGCGGTCACTGTGCTTGAGCAGCACTTCATGGGTGATCATTGTCGTTATGTGATTGATGCTAATGGTGATCGTCTACTGGCTATCGCATCACAGCCGCTTCATATCGGTGAGCGTGTTGCTGTGAAGATCGAAACTCAAGGCGTGCTAGCGTTCGCTTAATGTCTCTGCATACGGGATTGCGAATCCATTCTCGATTTGTAGATACAAAAAAGCCCGGCAGTGATGCCGGGCAAGTGCTCTTCTCCTGTTGATGATCGCCTTTTCCAGACAGCGTCGGCTCTCATCATTGTGCTCGAAGCGGGCACAAGGTCAGTTATAGAGACAAGAAGTCTTTAAACTGTTGAAG
>NZ_JAWOQP010000064.1:0-442 GCF_033337375.1 Vibrio sp. YT-17 | reverse complement strand
CGTTCCGCAGTGTCCTTATCTTGCATTTCTGCAAAAATACGTAGTAATGGCTCAGTACCAGAGAAGCGCGCGATGATCCAACCGCCGTTCTTGAAGTAGACTTTCGCGCCATCTTCGTAGCTGACTTTTTCAATATCGAACTCAAACTCAGGCAGTTGTTTTTCAACATATATCTTGTTGAATAGGACTTCTTTTTGCGCTGGTTTGAATTTGCAATCACCTTCTGCCATGTACGCGTAGCCGTACTTGCCATAGATTTCATCCAGTAGTTCAGACAGCTTTTTGCCCGTTACCGAGATCATTTCAACCAGTAAGCTTGATGCGAACACACCATCTTTACCTTTGATATGACCGCGAATAGTTAAACCACCAGAGCTTTCTCCACCAATCAGTGAGTCATCTGCTTCCATTTGCGAGCTGATGTGTTTGAAGCCCACTGGAA
>NZ_JAWOQP010000063.1:0-1883 GCF_033337375.1 Vibrio sp. YT-17 | reverse complement strand
TTTGGTTTCTATTTCTCCAAAGGCAGCCGAAATTTGATCACCTTATTGCTGGTCGGTTTGATATTTGGGCAGCTCTTTTCTAACATTGCGTCTTTCTTCTCGCTATTGATGGATCCCAATACGTTCGCTTTCGTGCAGTCCAAACTGTATGCAAGCTTTAACAACGTAAAGGTTAATCTCGTGTACTTCAGTGCGCCTATGTTGATATTGGCTTGCTGGTTGCTGTTTCGTATGCATCGCACATTGGATGTGTTCTGGTTAGATCAAGACAACGCGAAAAGCTTGGGTGTTGATGTGCCGAAAGTGACGCGCAACGTCTTCATCCTTTCTGCGGTTTTGATTGCAATTTCTACCGCTTTGGTTGGCCCAATTATGTTCTTTGGTTTGCTTGTTACCAACTTGAGCCGCGAGATGTTTCACTCCTATCAACATAAAACATTGTTGATAGGCTGTTCACTGTTGGCCATTAGCTCCTTGCTTTCAGGGCAGTGGATCATTGAAAACGTATTTAATTTTGAGACAACGCTAAGCGTGGTCATTAACTTCCTTGGCGGCATTTATTTCTTGTATCTGCTGTTGAAAAACAAAGTCGTATAAACATGATAGTCATAGAGAAACTAACCAAAGCATTTGGTTCGAGTAAAGTCGTTGATAGCGCGGATACTCAGTTCGAAAAAGGCAAAGTGACGTCGATCATTGGCCCAAATGGAGCCGGTAAAAGTACCTTGCTCTCGATGGCTTCTCGCCTAACAGAGCGAGATGGTGGTAGCGTCATCATCGACTGTAAAGAGATCGCTGAGTGGGATACCAAAGAGCTGGCGAAAAAGCTTGCTGTGTTGCGCCAAGCGAACTCAATCACGATGCGATTTACCGTGAAAGAGCTGGTCTCTTTTGGTCGTTTTCCTTATTCAAAAGGCAATCTCACTAAAGACGATCATGCGGTCATTGCACAAGCCATTGATTACTTAGACCTGCAAGACATTCAAGATAAATACTTGGATGAGTTGAGTGGTGGTCAGCGCCAGTTGGCGTTTATCGCCATGGTGATTGCTCAGGATACGGACTACGTTTTCTTAGATGAACCGCTGAACAACTTGGATATCAAGCACTCATTGCAGATCATGAAGGTGATTCAAAGGCTTGCTCATGACATGAACAAAGCAATGGTGGTTGTGATTCACGATATCAACTTCGCGGCGTGCTATTCCGATGTCATTCTGGCGCTTAAACAAGGCAAAGTGGTGGCAAGTGGTACGGTTGAAGAGGTGATTCAGGCAACAACATTGGAAGACATCTACGAAACACCATTTAACATCATTGAGTTAAATGGCAAGCGCATGTGCACTTACCATTAATCTGAACCAACTTGTTGCCTTTAACGAACTGCAATAGATAGGCGAGCTTACTTAGTGAGCTCGTCTATGATTGGGCAGCGACTTTTTGCATCGCCAGGACAAGCCGATACCCAACCTTCCAACTGTTTTTTGATTTCCATCAGGTGAGCAATTTTCTCTTCTACTTCGCGCAGTTTATCCATCGTTCTTTCTTTCACTTCGCTGCTTTTACGGTTTGGATTATGCGCAAGCTGGACGAACTCTTTACATTCTTGAAGTGAAAATCCTGCGTTTTTTGCTCGTGAAACTAAGTTAAGTTCTTGAATATGATTATCCGAATACTCGCGATAGCCAGAATCACTGCGTGCTGGTGGAGAGATGATCCCTTTGTCTTCATACAAACGAATCGACTTTGATGACAGTCCAGTTAGCTTCGCGACAGCGCCAATATTCATGTTTAACCTCCACATTCGAGATAACGCCGATGCCGTTAATTGTCGTTGTGTATCAGCGCGTTAAACATATTGGTTTCTACGCAGCGTTTGATTT
>NZ_JAWOQP010000062.1:0-1895 GCF_033337375.1 Vibrio sp. YT-17 | reverse complement strand
TTGAATTAATATCTGATTGTATACATACGTGACACAAATCATATGTGTATAATAAAAGGGAGTGGAGTGTGTGTGTGGGTGTCTGTCTGTCTGTGTGTCTCTGTGTGTTTGTGTCTGTCTGTGCAGGGTTCACCGCTAAGGTTTTTTGCCCGGTCGGGCAAGTTGGTCAGAGATCTACTTGCCCGAAGTCAGTTTTTACTTGCCCTATAAAAATTGTTTAATTTAAGCAGCTATCAAATAACAAAGACTGCAGTTATTTTTATGTTATGTAATCTTTATTCACACTGTATTTATTAATTAAAACAACATACGCCATGTATTGTAGCTTAATTTCTACATAAAAATGACAGTGTCAGGGCTTAAAGTGAAAAATTTGTCAATCGTTCTCCGTCTATAATTTTGCGCCCTACTTGAGCCATGCCCACCTCTATTTATTTTTCACCCCTCTCTCCAGTTCTGCTGTATTAACACCGGGCTTCATATATTTTGCTTCCATCTCTCTGCCCTGCTCTACTCTACTTCAACGCTACTTAGCTCTCTCTCTACTCTACCAGTAGACTACCACATCCACCTGTTGCACAAAACACACACAGCAGTGTTTCCCCTAGGATGGAGTTGTAGCAGCGGAGGTGAAGCACACGCATGAAAAATAATTTTCACATGCGTGAAACTTTTTTTCTATGCTTGGAAAGCACAGCCTGCTGGAATGTTTCTGTGTATCTACTGGCACCAGAAGGGCTCTTTAGGACTACGTACATACAGTACATGTGTGCACAGTAATGAGCAGGTGAAATGTCTGTCTAGCTTACATATGAGGTGTCTCAAGATTTAGGAACATACACTTTTATTGAATATAATAAATAGTGCTGCACGATTTGAAAAAACATGTGTTATTGCGATTACAATATAATTACAATAAAATGTAATAAATAAATGGTATCATGAGTCTTTTTGCTTGATTCAGTGTTTCCCCTACATTATATTAGGGGGCACTGAGCTGACATAGGTATTGTTATGGACAGACATTGTGTCAATGCCCATCAACAGACTGAGCACAGTCAAACTCGCTGCTCACACAGCAGCGCAGCACAGAACTGTACACACAGCGGAGCGAGCCTGTGTTGCGTTCAGGCGTTGTCACGTAAATGACAAATTCCAGCACGCCATAGCACAACACAGCAGAATGTCATGTGGGCCGAAACAGAGCAAAATTGCTCAATTTTTCATTTGTTATGGAGTCCATGATTTCCCTGTGACACTTACAAATGTTTGCTTAACCGTGCTTGGATGTTGTTTTATGAGGATCTGGCGGCTATCAGTTGTCTCATTGTCTTTAATGTTACACGGCTCGGCTTTCTCTCGCATGCACTCTTCCTACTTTTCCCTGTGCTGTGCTGTCTGAAGTCTTGATATAGTTTGGTCGTATTGCCGCGGGACGTGGCGACTTTAACTTTTACACTTACACAGTACGTCTTTCTGTTCAGCGTCGCCGTACCTGAATCCAAAGTATCGCCATGTAACAGACGTTTTTTTTCGCTACTAATTCAGCCTGTTCATGGTCGAGCTCATGCTCTTCTTCATCGTCTGTGTGGGTCACTGCTGCACGCCGGCTGCACGCACCAGGATAGCTTGTGGGCGTGATGTCAACAAACTCCACACACTACAGGAGAGGCAGTCGCGTTCACAGGCACACACGTTAACATTTATTTACATTAAATCGCAAATCGCAGCCTTTTATGCGGTTATGTAATGGCACAGCCTGATATCGCGATTGCGATTGCGATTAGATTAATCGTGCAGCACTAATCCTATGACCCACATATTTACCATGGGACATCCTGTTGCATCCTTAAAACTAATGCAGTAAAAACATGACTCCATCCACTTCCAGCCTG